>NZ_SMLD01000054.1:0-52374 GCF_004352805.1 Nonomuraea mesophila | reverse complement strand
CCACCGCCCCCGCTACCGCGACCGCCACCGACCCCGCCGCTCCGACCGCGACCGCGACCGCCGCGACCGCCGGCGGGGGAGCGGGCGGTGAGGCGGCGGGCGGTGAGGCGGCCGAGGAGCTGGCCCGGCTGCTGGGCGCGGCCCGGCGGCCGGTGTTCATCGCGGGGCGCGGTGCCAGGCACGCGCGCGGCGAACTGGAGGAACTGGCCGGCCGGGCAGGCGCGCTGCTCGCGACCTCCGCGGTGGCCAAGGGCCTGTTCCGCGGCAGCCCCTGGGACCTCGACGTGAGCGGCGGTTTCGCCACCCCGCTCGCCGCCGAGCTGATCAGGGGCGCCGACCTCGTCGTCGGATGGGGATGCGCGCTCAACATGTGGACCACCGGCCACGGCGCACTCATCTCGCCGGAAGCGAAGGTGGTGAAGGTCGATCTCGACCCGGATGTCTTCACGGCGTACGCGCACACCGACCTCGGCGTGGCCGGGGACGTGGCCGCCGTGGCGAGGTCGGTGACCGCCCGCGTCGGTGAGGCCGCCGGTTACCGCTCGGCCGAGATCGGGCAGCGCATCCGGGCCGAGGGGCGGTGGCGGGACGTCCCGTACGACGACGAGAGCGGGGGCGGGCGGATCGACCCGAGGACGCTCACCATCGGGCTGGACGACCTGCTGCCGCACGAGCGGATCGTCGCCCCCGATTCCGGAAATTTCATGGGATATCCCTCGATGCTGATGGACGTCCCTGACGAGTTCGGATTCTGCTTCACGCAGGCGTTCCAGTCGATCGGGCTGGGCCTCGCGACCGCGATCGGCGCCGCCGTGGCGCGGCCCGACCGGCTGCCGGTGGCGGCGCTCGGCGACGGCGGCGCGCTCATGGGCCTCGCCGACCTCGAGACCGTCGTCCGGCTCGGCCTGCCCATGGTGATCGTGGTCTACGACGACGAGGCGTACGGCGCCGAGGTCCACCACTTCGGCCCTCACGGCCACCCGCTCGGCACCGTCACCTTCCCGCCTGTCGACTTCGCCGCCATCGCCAGAGGGCACGGGCTCGACGCCGTCACGGTCACCGAGCCGGCCGGCCTGGCGGGTGTGGCCGCCTGGCTCGACGGTCCACGGGAACGGCCGCTGCTGGTGCACGCCAAGGTCACCCGCGAGCACGCCTCCTGGTGGCTCGAAGGCGCCTTCAGGTCCCACTGACCCCCACCCCGCGCGTCGGGGTGCGGGTCAGAGCTTGCGGAACGTACGGGACTCCTCGGCCGAGGCGAGCACGTCGGCCAGGGGCGCGTCCGCGCCGGCCGCCACCGCCGCCGCGATCGTGCCCTCCACGAACGGCACGTCCGCCACCACGACCCGCCCGTCCTCCTCCAGCAGGCGGGCGGTCAGCACCGAGCTGCCCAGGTCGGGGATGAGCACCACGCCGTCGCCCTGGTCGACGGCGCGTACGGCCTCCTCGACGAGGTCCACGCTCGTGCCGAGACCGCCGTCCTCCCTGCCGCCGGCGGCCGCCAGGGGCACCTGCGCGCCCGCGATCCCCTTGGCCAGCGCCACGGCCTCCGCCGCCAGCCCGGCACTGTGCGAGACCAGCACCAGCCCCACCATCACGCCCCCTTCTCGGCGCCGCCCGCCCACGACCACCGGGACGCGGCGCCTTCCGGGCCGCCGGTCCTGGCCGGGCCCGTGGAGCCGGTCATGGCGCGACAGCGGCCAGGGCCGCCATGAACAGCGCCGACGACGCCGCCCCAGGATCCTCGTGACCGATGCTCCGCTCACCCAGGTAGCTGGCACGGCCCTTGCGCGCCTGCATCGGGATCGTGGCCTCGGCCCCTTCCGCGGCCGCCCGAGCCGCCTGCTCGAACGCCTCCCGCACTCCCGCCCCGTCGCGTACGGCGAGTGCCAGGGCACGCGAGGCCGGCGCCAGCGCGTCCACCATGGTCTTGTCGCCCGGCGCGGCCTTGCCCAGCCGCTCGACCGCCACGACGCCCTCCTCGAACGCCGCCGAGAACCCGGCCAGCGTCACCGGCGACTCCAGCACCTTGCCCATCTGCCGGAACACCGACCCGTACAGCGGCCCGGAAGCGCCGCCGACGCGGCGGATCAGCGCCGTGCCCGCCGAGGTCAGCACCTGCACCGGCGACTCGGGCGGCCATTCGGTGAGCGCCTTGCGTACTTCGCTGAGCCCGCGGTCGAGGTTGGTGCCGTGGTCGGCGTCGCCGATCGCCGCGTCGAGCCGGGTGAGGCGCTCGCGGTCGCGGTGCACGAGCCGGGCGGCCTCCTCGAACCAGGCCACGAACATGTCGGTGTCCATCGGTTCCGCGCGGTGCCCTGCCCTGCCCCGGCCGGCGGGGGAGCCCGCGCTCCCTCCCTTCAACGGGTCACCATCGCAGGCCGGGCGTATCGACGGGGGCGTCCCACAGGCGGGTCAGCGTGTCGTCGAGGCGGCAGACGGTGACGGAGAAGCCCTGCATGTCGAGGCTCGTCACGTAGTTGCCGACCAGCGACCGCGACACCCGCGCCCCCTTGCCCTCGACGTACGCCGCCACCTCCGCGAACACGACGTACAGCTCCATGAGGGGCGTGCCCCCCATGCCGTTCACCATGACGAGCAGATCACCCCGCAGCGGCAGGTCGCCGTGGACCGCGTCCATGGCGGTGGCAGCCAGCTCGCGCGCCGGCGCCATCGGCACCCTGGCCCTGCCGGGCTCGCCGTGGATGCCGATGCCGAGCTCGACGTCCGTCTCCGGCAGGTCGAACGTCGGCTTGCCCGCGTGCGGCGTCGTGCACGAGGTCAGCGCGATGCCGAACGACCTGCTGCGCTCGTCCACCTCGCGCGCCACGGCGGCCACGTCGGCCAGCGGCGCGCCCTCCTCGGCCAGCGCCCCGGCGATCTTCTCGACGAACAGGGTCGCGCCGGTGCCCCGGCGGCCCGCGGTGTAGAGGGAGTCCTGTACGGCCACGTCGTCGTCGACCAGCACGCTCGCCACCTCGACGTCCTCGGCCAGCTCGGCGGCCATCTCGAAGTTGAGCACGTCGCCGGTGTAGTTCTTGACGATGTGCAGCACGCCGGCGCCGCCGTCCACGGCCTTGGTCGCCTCGATGATCTGGTCGGGCACCGGCGAGGTGAAGATCTCGCCCGGGCAGGCCGCGTCGAGCATGCCGTACCCGACGAACCCGGCGTGCAGCGGCTCGTGTCCCGAGCCGCCGCCCGACACCAGGCCGACCTTGCCCTGGCGGGGGCCGTCGGCCCGGTAGACGACCTGGTCGCGGATCCGCAGTGTGGGATGGGCGGCGGCCATGCCCTTCAGCGCGTCCTCAACGACGGAGTCTGCCGCGTTCAACAGCTTCTTCATGGTGTGTACATCTGCCCGTTTTCACGACCTCGCAAGCCTCGGCCCGCCGTCGGCCGGGTCCGGGCCCCGACTACCGTGATGCCCGCCCGAACAGCTACCTTCTGCTCATGGCTGAGATCGTGTACCCGCCGGTGATCGCCGCCGCGCGGACCCTCTTTCGCGTGCTCGACATCCGGTTCCACATGGAAGGCACCGAGCACGTGCCGCGGACGGGTGGAGCGGTGCTGGTGAGCAACCACATCAGCTACCTCGACTTCATCTTCGCCGGGTTCGCCGCGCTGCCGTCGAAGCGGCTGGTGCGCTTCATGGCCAAGCAGGACGTCTTCGACCACCGGATCTCCGGCCCGCTGATGCGGGGCATGCACCACATCCCGGTCGACCGGGGGGCGGGCGCGGGCTCGTACGCGACGGCGCTGCGGACGCTCAAGGCCGGCGAGGTCGTGGGCGTCTTCGCGGAGGCCACTATCAGCCGGTCGTTCACCGTCAAAGAGATCAAGAACGGCGCGATCCGGATGGCCCAGGCGACCAACGTCCCGGTGATCCCTGTGGCGCTGTGGGGCAGCCAGCGGTTGTGGACCAAGGGCCGGCCGAAGAAGCTCCTGCAGCGGCACGTGCCGCTCACCATCCTGGTGGGCGAGCCGATGCACCCCAAGCGCGGCGAGAACGTCAACGACCACGTGACCGACCTGCACACGCGGTTGTCGGAGCTGGTCGACCGGGCGCAGCGCACCTATCCGGACGTGCCGCAGGGCGTGTGGTGGCAGCCGGCCCATCTCGGCGGCACCGCGCCGACCCCCGAGGAGGCGGCGGCCATGGACGCGGCCGAGGCGCAGGCCCGCGCCAAGCAGGACTGACCGCCGACGCGCATGACCCCCGCCCGATGCTCGGTGCGGGGGTGTCAGATGGCCGCCTGGTAGGCGCTCGCGCGCATCCCCGCCAATAAACCCGCCGTCTGCTCCGGGGTGTAGCGCCGCACGGGATCGTGGTGGAGCAGCCCCTCGATCAGCGGGCGCATCACGCCCGCCCGGCGCGGCGGCGGATAGGGCCCGCTGCGGGCCATACCGAGCACGGTCGCGGCGTCCTGTCCCGGGTAGGGAGGCTGGCCCTCGACGGCGCTGTAGAGGGTCGCGCCGAAGGACCACATGTCGGCCTCCTTGCTGGCCGGCCCTCCGTGCAGCCGCTCGGGCGCCATGAACGCGGGCGTGCCGCGCAGCCTCCGCGACGTCGTCATGCGGATGTCGCCCTCGGCGGTCGCTATGCCGAAATCGGTCAGCACCACCCGGTCACCGGTCAGCATCACGTTGGCCGGCTTGACGTCGCGGTGCAGCACGCCGGCCTGGTGGGCGGTGCGCAACGCGGCGAGCAGGTGCTGGCCGATGGCCGCCACCGACTGGGCGGGCAGCGTGCCCACCTGGGAGAGCAACTGGTGCAACGACAACCCGTCGAGATATTCCATCACGATCCAGAGCTTGCCGCCCTCCTCGATCAGGTCGTGCACCGTGACGATGTTGGGGTGCGTCAGCCCGGCAGCCATCCTGGCCTCACGCAGCACCCGGCGACGCACCATCTCGGCCTCGCCGGCCAAGGTCAGCTCCTTAAGCGCCACCGTACGGTGGAGGAGCTGATCGAACGCGCGCCAGACGACGCCCATACCCCCACGACCGGCCTCCTCGTTCAGGAGGTACCGTCCGCCGATCTCCCGCATACCATCCCCTCAAGCTCGGGGATAATCATGTCACCTCAGCACAGGACTTAGGGTGCCTAACGTGATCTGGATATGTCGGAATGTGCGGCTGCGCTGGTCACAGGCCCAGAAATTCGATCCGACACAGCGCGCCACACCACCCCGACCGCCGCCGGACATACGCAGGCGGCGCCCACCAGGACCGCCCCCACGCCCGCGAGCTCGGCCACGACGCCGCCCAGCGCCGCCCCGGCGGGCATCCCGCCCATGCCGACGAGCCGGTATGCCGAATTGACCCGTCCGAGCAGCTCCGCCGGGATCAGCCTTTGCCGGGTCGAGATCACCAGGACGTTGCCCGCCGCGCCCACCAGGCCCCACAGGACGGTGGTCGGGTAGAGCGCCCAGGGGGAGGGGACGAGCACGGGCACGAGCAGCATCAGGCTGCTGATCAGCCATGCGCCCACGAGCGTCCTGACCTCCCCGAACAGCCCCGCCGCGCGCCCCGACAGCAGCCCTCCGAAGGTCGCGCCCACGGCGAACGCCGTCGTCATCAGGCCGTATTCGCCCGGTTCCAGCCCCATCATCGAGCCGTCGCCGACCGCCCACAGGACGAACACCCCGAAGTAGCCGGCGTTGGCGAGGTTGAGCAGCTCCGCCGAGATCGTCAGGCTCCGCAGGATCCTGTGGGCCCACAGATAGCGCAGCGCCTCGCCGATGTCCTGCCGTAACGGCTGCTTTGCCTGCGTGGGGAGCGCCAGGTAGACGCCCCGCATGCCGAGCAGGAGCAGGCCCGCGGCGGCGTAGAGCAGGGCGGGGGCGCCGAAGAGAGCGGCGGGCACCACCGTGACGAGCCCGGCGCGTCACCGGACACGCCGGCCGAGCCGCCG
The DNA here is from genome assembly GCF_004352805.1 of Nonomuraea mesophila. Taxonomy (NCBI): domain Bacteria; kingdom Bacillati; phylum Actinomycetota; class Actinomycetes; order Streptosporangiales; family Streptosporangiaceae; genus Nonomuraea; species Nonomuraea mesophila. Next base: position 46,463 of record NZ_SMLD01000054.1, on the reverse strand, counting down.
TCCCCCCATGACGGGACGACGGCGCCCGCGCGCCGGTCAGGCGAGGAGCCCGAGCGCGCGCTCGGCCACCCCCTCCGGCGCCGTCTTCGGCGACCCGCTCGTGAAGGGAGGCTGCGGGTCATACTCGATCGCCAGCTGCACGCTCTGCGCGGTCAGCTCGTCCGTGGCCTGCGCCAGCAGCGACAGCGCCATGTCGATGCCCGCGGAAACCCCGGCCGCGGTCACGATCTTGCCTTCCGTGACCACCCGCTCGGTGACCGGCTGGGCGCCGGACTGCTTGAGCAAGTCGAGCAGGGCCCAGTGGGTGGTCGCCTTCACCCCCTCCAGCAGCCCTGCCGCGCCCAGGAGGAGCGAGCCGCTGCACACCGAGGTCGTCCACGTGGTGTGCTCGTGCGCCTGCCGGATCCAGCCGGTCAGCGCGGTGTCGCCCATGACGTCAAGCGTGCCGAGGCCGCCGGGCACGACGATCACGTCGGGCCGGGGCATGCCGGCGTAGGAGGCCGTGGCGGCCAGCGTGAGCGTCCCCTGGTCGTCGGTGACGGGGCCGGCCTCCTCGGCGACGAACGTGACCGTCCACCCCGGCGCGAAGGCCAGCACGGTGTAGGGGCCCACGGCGTCCAGCGCGGTGTAGCGGGGGTAGAGCGGGATGGCCACCTGCATGGTCAACTCTCCTTAGACTGGAATCGGCGACGGTGGTCGCCGGGTGAGATCCGCCAGTGGCGGCGAAAGACGCGGTAGAGCGTCTCCGGCGTCCCGAGCCCCGACTCCCTGGCGACCGTGGCCAGCGGGTGACCGGTGACCTCCAGCAGCCGCCTGGCGGCGTCGGCCCGGCTGCGTTCGACGTACCGGCCGGGCGAAAGGCCCGTCTGCTCGGTGAAGACCCGTGAGAAGTGGCGCTCGCTCATGCCGGCGCGCGCGGCGAGTGCGGCCACGCTGAGGTCGGCCGCGGGGTTGGCGTCGATGTAGGCCTGCAGCTCCCTGATCGGCTCGCTGCGCGGCGTCATGGCCCGCATCGGCGTGCTGAACTGGCTCTGCCCGCCCGGCCGGTGAAGGTAGACCACGAGCCCGCGGGCGACATTGCGGGCGAGTTCGTGGCCGTGGTCCCTGGCCAGCAGCGCCAGCGCGAGGTCCACCCCCGACAGGACGCCCGCGGAGGTCCAGACGTGGCCGTCCTCGATGTAGAGCGGGTCGGGGTCCACCGCGACGCGCCCGTAATCGGCCGCGAGCGCGTCCGCGACGAGCCAGTGCGTGGTGGCCCGCCGGTGGTCCAGCAGCCCGGCCTCGGCCAGGACGAACGCGCCGTTGCAGACGGAGGCGACCCGCCGCGCGGAGCCCGCCAGCCGGGCGACCTCCGCGACCAGCTCGCTCTGCGCGATCTGCTCCCGTACGGACCATCCGCCCGCCACCAGCAGCGTGTCGACCGGCCCCTCGACCTCGCCGAGCGGCGTGGCCATGACGGTGACCCCGTTGCCCGCCGGTACGGCGCCCCCGCCCACGGCCGCCACCTCGACGTGGTAGCCGCCGTGCGTGACCAGGGCCGCGGTGCCGAACACGTCGGCCGGCCCGGCCATGTCGAGCAACTGGAAGCCGGGGAAGACGACCACCAGGACACGTCGCTGCATGCCTTCATGCTGGTGGCGCGCGGTAATGGCGTCAACGACACATCTCTTGCAAATCACGCCATCCGGTAGGCCGAACGCCCCCGGCACACGCGGTGTCCGGGGGGCGTTCGGGAGGCGGTCAGCCCATGTGCGGGTAACGGTGGTCGGTCGGCGGGACGAAGGTCTCCTTGATCACACGGGTGTTCACCCAGCGGATCAGGTTGAAGATCGAGCCCGCCTTGTCGTTGGTGCCCGAGGCGCGGGCGCCGCCGAACGGCTGCTGGCCGACGATGGAGCCGGTCGGCTTGTCGTTGATGTAGAAGTTGCCCGCCGCGAAGCGCAGCCGGTCGGTGGCCGCCTTGATGACGTAGCGGTCCTGCGCGATGACCGCCCCGGTCAGCGCGTACGGGGCGATGCCCTCCATCTGGTCGAGCACCGTGTCGAAGTCGCCGTCGTCGTAGACGTGCACGCCGAGGATCGGCCCGAAGTACTCCTTGACGAACATCTCGTCGGCCGGGTCGGCGCACTCCATGACGGTCGGCTTCACGAAGTAGCCGACCGAGTCGTCGTACGAGCCGGTGAGCACGTCGATGGTCGAGGACGACCGCGCCCGGTCGATGGCCTCCTTGTGCTTGGCGAAGGCCCGCTCGTCGATGACCGCACCCATGAACGTCGACAGGTCGCCCGCCACGTCGCCCACGGTCAGCGACTCGGCCACGGAGACGAAGTCGTCGCGCATCCGGTTCCAGACCGAGCGCGGCACGTACGCCCGCGAGGCGGCCGAGCACTTCTGCCCCTGATACTCGAAGGCGCCCCTGATCAGCGCCGTCGACAGCACCTCGGGGTCGGCCGACGGGTGGGCGAGCACGAAGTCCTTGCCGCCGGTCTCGCCGACGATGCGCGGATAGCCGCGGTAGGAGGCGATGTTGGCCCCGACCGTGCGCCACAGGTGCTGGAACGTCCCGGTCGAGCCGGTGAAGTGGATGCCGGCCAGCGCCGGGTGCGCGAGCGCCACCTCGGAGACGGCCTGCCCGTTGCCGGTGACCAGGTTGATCACGCCCGGCGGGAGCCCGGCGGCCTCCAGCACCCGCATGGTGAAGTGCGCGGCGAGCTGCTGCGTGGGCGACGGCTTCCAGACGACGACGTTGCCCATCAGCGCGGCCGAGGTCGGCAGGTTCCCGGCGATGGCGGTGAAGTTGAACGGGGTGATCGCCAGCACGAACCCTTCGAGCGGGCGGTATTCCATCCGGTTCCACACGCCGGGCGACGAGTTCGGCTGCTGGGCGTAGAGCTGACGCGCGTAGTGCACGTTGAACCGCAGGAAGTCGATCAGCTCGCAGGCGGCGTCGATCTCGGCCTGCTGCACCGACTTCGACTGGCCCAGGACGGTCGCCCCGTTGATGGTGGCCCGCCACGGCCCCGCCAGCAGGTCGGCGGCCTTCAGGAAGATCGCGGCGCGCTCGTCGAACGGCAGCGCCTGCCAGGCGGGCGCCGCCCGCAGCGCGCTGTCGACGGCGTCCCGCACGTCCTGGACCGTAGCGTCGTTGGTACGGCCCAGGACGTGGGCGTGGTTGTGCGGCTGCACCACGTCGATGGGGGCACCGCCGCCGAGGCGCTGCTCGCCTCCGATGGTCATGGTCAGGTCGGTCTGCGACCCGGCCAGTTCCTTGATGCGGTCCTCCAGCGTGGTCCGCTCGGCGCTGCCGGGCGCGTAGCCGTACACCCGCTCGTTGGCGGGTTCCGGCACGTTGCTGATGGCATCCATTTACTTACCCCCAAGGGCACGAAGGAAGAAGGCGACGTTGGCCGGGCGTTCCGCCAGACGGCGCATGAAGTAGCCGTACCAGTCGTCGCCGTAGGGGACGTAGACGCGGACCGTGTGGCCGGCCCCCGCCAGGGCCTCCTGCAGGTCGGTCCTGATTCCGTAGAGCATCTGGAACTCGTGGTCGCCGATCGTCCGCCCGAACCGGTCGGCAAGCAGCTCCGTGATCGCGATCATGCGATCGTCGTGCGTCGCCACCATGGGGTAACCCTTCCCCGCCATGAGGACGCGCAGGCATCGTACGTACGCTTTGTCCACGGCGGTCCGCCCCTGGTGGGCGACGGACGCGGGCTCACGGTAGGCGCCCTTGACCAGGCGTACCCGAAAGCCCTCCGAGGACAGGTCGCGGCAGTCCTGTTCGCTGCGGAACAGGTAGGCCTGGATCGCCACGCCCGTCGAAGGATGGTCCTCGCGCAGCTTGCGCAGGACAGCCAGGGTCGAGTCGACGGTGGTGTGGTCCTCCATGTCGAGCGTCACGGCGGAGCCGGCGACCGCGGCGGCGGCGCAGATCGCGCGGGCGTGCTCCAGCGCCATGGCCTCGTCGATCCGCTGGCCGAGCGCCGACAACTTCACCGACACCTCGCCCCTGGCGCCGAGCTCCAGTGGCCTGATCGCGCGCAGCAGCGCGAGGTAGGCGTCCGTGGTGGCGGCCGCCGCCCGCGCGTCGCGCGTCTCCTCGCCGAGATGGTCGACGGTCACGGCGAGCCCGGTGTCGCGCAGGCGTTCGACCGTGTCCCGGGCCTCCTCGACGCTCTCTCCGGCGACGAACCTGTCGACCACCTTCCTGGTGAGCGGGAAGCCCGACACGGCGCGGCGCACGACCCGGCTCCCGGAGGCGGCGAGCAGTAGTTGACCCAGCATGTGTCCAGTCTAAAAACCCAGCTCAAAGGGGGCCATCGACGCGCGTAACGCCGGATGTGGCAGGCTGTCATACACATGCACAACTCGGCCGACCTGCAAGAGATCGTCGACGAGATCGCCGCCCGGCTGGGGGCGTCCGCGACGCTGGAGGACCGCTCGTTCCGGCTGCTGGCCTACGGCGCGCAGCACGGCGCCATCGACACGGTCCGCCAGGAGTCGATCCTGCGCAGGCGCGCGACGGGCGAAGTACGCGACTACTTCGAGCGCTACGGCATCGCCAGGGCCGAGGGCCCGGTCCGGATCCCCGCCGACGCCGAGCTGCACGTCCTGGCCAGGGTCTGCTGGCCGCTGCGCCACCAGGACATCACCTACGGCTACCTGTGGCTGCTCGACTCGGGCGAACTGGACGACACGACCCTGCACGCCGTCGCGCCGCTCGTCGCCAGGGCGGCCGCCGCCCTCGCCCAGGAGGCCAGGAGCCGGCAGGACCTCGGGCGCGGGCTGCGCGGCCTGCTCTCGCCCGACCCCGAGGAGCGCGCCGCGGCCGCCATCGAGGTTCCCGGCCCGGTCGCGGCCGTCGCCGTACGCGAGTCGCACGAACGCGTGGCCGCCCTCTGGACGCTGCCGCGCGGCGTGCTCGCCCGAGCCGGCTCACCGGTCGCCCTGCTCGCCCCCGCGCACCTCGCGGCCGAGGTCGCCCAGACCCTCCAGAGCGCGTACGGCACCGCGGCCGGCATCGGCGGCACGCGGGGCGACCCCGCCGACGCCTGGCTGAGCTGGCGCGAGGCCCGCCACGCCCTGCGCATCGCCGAGCACTTCCCCCGCCACGCGCCGCTCGCCCGGTGGGAGGACCTCGGGGTGCACCGCCTGCTGGCCCGCCTAGGCCCGTCCGACCTGCGCGAGCTGGCGGCCGAGACCGCGGCGCTCGAAGGCGAGCTGGCCCACACGGTCGAGGTCTATCTCGACCGCGGCGGCCACGCCCAGAAGAGCGCCGCCGAGCTCGGCATCCACCGTCAGACGCTCTACTACCGGCTGGGCAAGGCCGAGCGCCTCATCCACAAGGACCTGTCGGACGGCGACGACCGCCTGGCCGTGCACCTCGGTCTCAAGGCCGCCAGGCTGCGCGGTCAGGACGCCCGGTAGACCTTCACCCAGTCGACGTACATCGACACGGTGCGCGGCGTGGAGGAGTCGCGGCAGCGGGGCTCGCACACCACGTCGTTCTGCAGGGCCAGGCCCATGCGGCGGCCGCTGGGCACGTGCGGGCCGCGGTAGTCCCAGTACTTCTCGCCGTCCAGCCAGACCGTCAGCCGGCCGGGCAGCCAGTCGACCGCCACCGTGTGCCACTTGGTGAAGTCGGCCTTGAGCGTCTTGCGCGCCCGGCTGCGCCCGTCGTGCACGAAGATGCCGCCGCCCTGCCGCTTCGGGTCGACGATCTCGGCGAAGTCGACCTCGGCGTAGCCGTTCCCCTCGCTCTGCCGCGTCGGCCACAGCAGCGCCACCGGCGTGTACCCGGCGCCCGCCTCGGCCTTGAACCTGACCTCCCACCGGCCGTACTCCTGTGCGTGCCGGGTGGCCACGCCGCCCGACAGGTCCTTGCCGCCGTACATGCCGCCTTTGAGGCGCAGCACGCCGTCCGAGACGGACGCGGCCCGGCCGGTGCGGGGGTTCCGCTCGGCCTGGGGGGAGTGGTAGATCATCCACTTCTTGGTGTTGATCGACGAGCCGTTGAAGTTCTCCACGAGGACCGGGTCGCCCCAGCGCGTCGTCTGTGCCTGCGCGGTCTGGGGGAGGGCGGCGACGCATGCCAGCGCCGCGGCCGCCAAGATCGGACTGCGTATGGACATGCGCTCCATCGAAGCAAAGATCTCACTCCGATAACACCCCTTCCGTCACATCAGTCAGTTTCGTCACATGACTGCGCGAGTCGGGACGCTCCGAACATGGTGCCGGCAGGCGGCTCACGCCGCCTGCCGGAGCATCGGATGGGGCCGGGGGAACGTCAGGCGCAGGCCGCCTCGTAGACGCGTACCAGCTCCTGGCTGACCCGCTCCCAGGAGTAGCGCGAGCGCGCCCGGTCGGCGCCCGCGTAGCCGAGCGCGGTCCGCAACGTCGGGTCCCACAGCAGCTCGCGCGCCAGGCGCGCGGTACGCGCCGGCTGGTCCGGCGGCACCAGCAGGCCGGTGACGCCGTCCACGATGGAGTCCAGGTGGGCGCCGACGGCCGAGGCGATCACCGGTACGCCGCAGGCCATCGCCTCCAGGGCGACGATCCCCGTGACGGCTTCGCGCGGCACCGACACCACGGCGTCCGCGCTGCGCATCAGCTTCGGTACGGAGGTCCGCTTCACCTGGCCGAGCAGGGTCACCCGGTCGCCCACGCCGAGCTGCTCGGCCAGGGTCCGCAGGCTCCGCGCGTCCTGGTCGTCGTCCAGCTCGTCGGGGTCGGGGCCGCCGGCGATGACCAGTTCGACGTCGCCGAGACCCTGCAGCGCCCGCACGATGGTGTGCGCGCCGCGCTCGATCGACAGAGGGCCGACGTGCAGGAGGCGCTTGCGCGAGCCCTTCGTGGCGGTCGCGCCGCGGCGCTGGAAACGTTCGGTGTCGACGCCGTAGGGGACGATGGCGATGTTGTGGCGTGGCACCCCGAGGCGGATCAGCGCCGACTCCTCGTCGCCCGAGCCCGCGATGACCGCGTTGGCCCGGCGGCCCAGCGCCCGCTCCAGCTTCTGGTGCGCGGTGTCGACCGTGTGGAACGTCTGTGTGACCGGCACGTCGAGCCCCTTGGCGCCCGCCACGGCGGCCAGGCCGCTGGTCCACGAATGGGCGTGGATGATGTCGGGCCTGTCCTGGCGCCAGCGCTTCATCAGATGCGCGCCGACGTCGTTGAGGTAGGGAACCACGTCGTTGGCGGAAAGACCACGGGCCGGGCCCACGTCGATGTGCTCCAGCGTGACCCCCGGGGCCACCCGCGTCCTGGGCTTGCCCTCGGCGTCGTCACGTCGGGAATAGATCGTGACGTGATGTTCGCGCCCCAGCTCACGTGCGACCGACAGGATGCGGTGGCGCTGGTTTCCGTTGGACGAAGCGACGATCGCGATATTCATGGCACACCCCAGCGTGAAAAAGCTTCAAAGGTGTGCCTGCGTCTTAGGCACGTCGTTCTGAATCTGACCATACCCAGGTTTCGCGAGAACGCAAACCCCTACAGATCAGACACCTCGGAGCGCGAACACCACGATTTCGTCCCACACCTGGCCCTCGGAGAACGCGTGCCGGTCCGCCTCCACCGCCTTGACCACGGTGGACGGCGACTGGCCCGCGCAGCGGCCGAGCACGTCGGCCAGCCGCTCGTCGCCGTACGGCTCACCCCGGGCGTTCCTGGAGGAGACCAGGCCCTCCGAATAGAGCACCAGCGTCTCCCCGACAGGCACCGTCAACGTCTCGACCTGCGTCTCCGCCTCGCCCGCGATGCCCAGCGGCACACCGCCGCCCGCGACGAAGCGTACGGTGCCGTCGTTGCGCACCCGCGCCGCCGGATGGTGCCCCGCCGACGACAACCGGATCGTACGGCCCTGCACGAACCCCGCCACGGCCATCACGAACATGCCGGACCCCTGGGCGACCAGGGCCTCGTTGACCTTCCGCATCACCAGATCGGGGTCGGACTCCCACACGCTCAGCACCCGCAGGCCGCCCCGCACCATGGCGGTGACCGACGCGGCCTCCTCGCCCTTGCCGGCCGCGCCGCCCAGCGCGAACCCCCACCCGCCGGAGACCGGGAACACGTCGTAGAACTCCGCGCCCACCGACGACCCCGGGTGGTAGACGGCCGCCGCCTCATAGCCGGGGATGTCGGGCAGGTTGCGCGGCGCGACGCTGGCCGACAGCGCGTCGGCCGCACGCGAACGGCTCTGGAAGCTGCTCTGCGCGCGTACGGCCAGGCCCAGCTGCAGCCCCACCTCCTGCATGACGGCCAGGTCGGCCAGCGCGAACGGCTGCCTGCCGTTCGTACGCACCAGCGTCAGCACGCCGTCGCCGCTGCCGATCGGCACGCTCAGCAGCGAGCTCGCTCCCATCGCCGTCAGCACCGGGCCGTCGGCGCAGAAGCCGAGCAGCGTCTCGTCCTCCACCATCTCGTGCACCACGCCCGAGCCCCGGTCGAGAACCTGCAGCACCACCTGGCCGGTCGCCGGATCGGCCGCCTCCACCTGGCGGGCCAGCTCACCGAGCGGCTGGTCCTTCGGCGCCATCACGGCCGAACGGCGCGGCACCCCGTCGCGCACCACGTCCGCGATCACCCAGTCGGCCCACTCGGCCGCCAGCAGCCGCGTCGCCCGCGGCAGCGCGACCGGACGCCGCAGCGCCTCCTCGTCGAGCAGCAACGTGGCCATCTTGACCAGCAGATCCTGCCGCCTGGCCGCCGCCAGCAGCAGCGCGCCGTCGGACTGCTCGGGCCTGCGCGCACCCGGCTCCGGCACCTGCACCTCGATCGGCAGCGCGATCGCCGCCACCATCTGCTGCGGCTCGCCCGGCATGGTCAGCCTGATCATCGCCAGCTGCACGGTGTGGGTGCGCCCCTGGTGCGCCAGCCGCGTCTCGAACGCCGACGGCTGCCCGGTCTGCAGCGCCGACGTCAGGTGCGACCGGAACGCCGCCCGGCGCGACACGTCCACCAGCAGCGGGAACGACCGGCCCACCAGATAGCCGTCGGGGCTGCCGAGCATCCGCGAGGTCTCCGGGTTGATCCGCCGCACCACGCCGCCACCGTCGAGCACGATGACGGGCACGGGGAAGGCCCGGAAGACCTGGCGCAGCAGCTTCAGCTCGCGCTGCGCCCCGCCGTCCCTCTTCGCGCCCGCCCGCTTCGGGGACTTGCGCAACTGCTCCCTGGCCTCGGCCAGCAGCTCGGCCGCGGTGTCGAGCTCCGCGAGCGCGGCGTCCAGCGTGGGCGCGAGATCCGAGGGATAGGCGGCCCTCGCCGCACGCAGCGATGAGACGCGCCCTGCCAGGGCGTCCAGCGCGTGTTCGAAGTCCGGCGTGGTCATGGTCTGACGCTACGCCACTCGGGATAATGCTAGCCATAAGGGGTAGAGGCTTGTTGCTATGGAATCCACCGCGATGCTCACCCCCGGACTCGCCCGTGACCTGGCGGCATTGGGCCGCCTAGGGGAGGACACCTCCACGGAGAGCGTGCTGCGCGGCCTGACGACCGCGCTCACCGCAGGAGTGCCCGGCTGCTCCGGAGCCTCCGCCGAGCACTGGCGCGACAACCGCGTCCTCGTCTCCGGCTCCCACAGCGAGCTCATCATGCTCGTCGAGGGCGAGCACGAACTGGGAGAGGGGCCGTCCACCGAAGCCAGGCAGAACGGCGGGCGGGCCACCGTCACCGACGTGCTCACCGAGACCCGCTGGCCCCGCTACGACGCCCTGGCCGCCCGCTGGGGCGTGCGCTCCGTGCTGGCCGTGCCCATCGACGTGGCGCCCGCCGTGCTGGTCGTCGGCCTCTACTCGGTGCGCCCCGGCGCCTTCTCGCCCCGGGGCGCCCACTCGCTCTCCGACATGCTCACCAAGCAGCTCGGGGTGGCCATGGCCAACCTGTCGGACTTCGACGAGGTGCGTACGGACGCCGCCCAGCTGCAGGAGGCCCTCGCCGGCCGGTCGGTGATCGACCAGGCCAAGGGCATCATCATGCAGACCAGCGGATGCACGGCGGAGGCCGCCTTCGAGGAGCTGCGCAGGATCTCCCAGCACCACCAGGTCAAGGTGGCCGACCTCGCGAGACTCCTGGTCGAGGAGCACCAGCGCAAGTCGAAAGGCTGAGTTTTACCCGATGGCGGCCAGGGCGTCGTCGAGCGAGTCGTAGATCGGCAGGCGCTGGGCGAGCCCGGTGATCCACATCACCCTCGACTTGGAGTATTCCACCCCGATCAGCGCGAACTTCGCGCCGGAGGTCAGACTCGTCTGCCAGTGGTGCACGATCAGGCCGAGGGCACGCGAGTCCATGAACGTCACTCCGGCCAGGTCGAGGATCAGGTCGGCGCCCGCCAACGACAGGTAGTCGGCGAACTGCTCACGCGTCGTGGCGTCCAGCACACCGTCGACCCGCACCACGGTGACCGAGTCGACGATCGACGACGTCAGGCTCAGGGCCGCCACAGGCCCGTCGCCGTTTTCCGGCATTGTCACGGAGCAACCCTACTGTCACCACACCAGGGAGGAATACTTCCGGTGGCTCGGGGGACACTTCTGGCGAGGTCCAGCAGAGGGCTTCCGTCTCGAGAGTTGAGCGAGGCGTGCCTCTGCCTGGGCTTTTCTGGCTCGGGGAAGGCCCGCCTGCGAGCCAGAGGAGCAGCCATGGCTGTGCAGGAGTACATCCTCGAGGAGATGAGCGCGGAAGAGCTCCTGGCCGAGATGGTCAAGGAGAGCACCTCCGGCAGCCACCGCGAGCGGCTGCGCGAACGCATCGTCGAAATGCACCGTCCGCTCGCCATGGAGATCGCCAGGCGATACCGCTACCGGGGCGAACCGCTGGAGGACCTTCTCCAAGCCGCATATGTTGGCCTGATGAAAGCCGTCAACGGATTCGACCCCAGCCTCGGACACGCGTTCAGGGGCTACGCGGTCGTGACGATGACCGGTGAGGTCAAACGACACTTCCGCGACCGCACCTGGGCCATCCGGGTGCCCCGCCTCTACCAGGAACGACGCTCCGAGCTCAACAGGCTCGTCGCCGACCTCAGCCAGGACCTCGGCAGATCGCCCACCGTGGCGGAGCTGGCAGCGAAGATGAACATCACCGAAGAGGACGTCCTGCTCACGCTCGACGCCTCCGCCGCCTACAGCACCCTGTCGCTCGACGCCCCGCTCGGCACCGACGACGACGCGGCCTCGCTCGGCGACGTCATCCCCGAGGACGACGACACGCTGAGCACCATGGTCGACAGGGAGGCCGTCAAACCGCTCATCGACGCCCTGCCCTCCCGGGAGAAGCACATCCTGCTGCTGCGTTTCTTCGGCAACATGACGCAGGCCGAGATCGCCGCCGAGTTCGGGATCTCCCAGATGCACGTGTCGCGCATCCTGCGCAAAGTCCTCGATCAGCTACGCGCCGAACTCGTCGGCTGAACAGGCGGTCGCCGGGTGAACGAGGACGTGGAGCCCCAGCCGGGCCACACGGGCCCGCCTCCCGGCGTGCCCGTGAAACGACTACATTTCCAGCTGCCGGACCTGCCGAGGGTCCGGCAGTACGCCGAGGACGAGGCCCGCGAGGCGGGCATGGCCGAGGACGCCGTCGCCGACTTCGTCATCGCGATCAACGAGGTCGCCACCAACGCCGTCACCCACGGCGGCGACCATGCCGTCCTGCGCATGTGGCCGGCAGGCGGCGACCTGGTCGTCGAGATCCACGACAACGGCACCTGGAAACCCGGTCCACTGCCGGGGGCGGTGGGCGGCATGGGGCTCTGGGTGGCCCGCCTGCTCGCCTCGGAGCTGACCGTGCACACCGGCGGCCCCGGCAGCACCGTCGTCATGCGCTTCCCCGGCAAGGCCTGATCCGTCGAAGCGCCCCGCGTACCGGGACGGCACGCGGAGAACGGCGACGCGCGCCGCCGCACTTTCCCGGCGGCGCGCGGACAGCGCGTGGTCAACGCCTGGCGCGGGCACGCCAGCCGCCGTAGCTGCGTACACTCGCCGTGCCGATGCCCGCCTGGTGCAGAGCCAGCAGGGTCAGCCCCAGCAGGACGAACGTCATACCGGAGACCCCGCCGGGGATGTCCACCCCGAGCAGGTCGAGCAGTAAGCCCAGCCCGAAGACGATCGCCGCGACTATCGCGAGCATGTCAGATCACCTCATCCCCTGGCTGTGGCCCTGGACATGGCCCTGGACATGGCCCTGGACATGGCCCTGGACGTCGCCCTGGAAGTGGCCCGGGTCGTGCGTCTCGGGACGGCCCTGACCGGGGGCGCCGGACAGGGCGAGCAGGTGCTCCAGGACGTTGCGGTAGTCGCGCAGCGCGAGCCGCAGCAGCTCGGTGTCCTGCGCGCCGGCGTCCTTCCAGCCGTCCCGCAGGGTGTCCGTGCGGCTCGTGAGGCTGCTGGTGAACGCCTCCACCACCTCGCCGAGCAGACCGTCGGCGCGCCGTACGGCCTCGCCGGGGTCGTCGACGAACGCCGCCTGCAGGTCGCGCCAGCGAGCCTGCACCTGAGCGGGGTCCTGGTCGAACAGGACGACGCCCTGGGGGGCCGCGTGGGCGGGAACCTCGTCGGGCACGGCCTGGGCGTGCAGCGGGTCGGGCGCCGGCTCGGGCGGCAGGTCGCCGCCGGTCGTCGCGTACGGGTCCCGGTAAGCGGCGTCCTCATCCGGCTCGGGCGTCGTGACGGCGCCGGGGACAGCGGTGCCGTACTCCTCGTCGGTGCGCCGGCCGATGCCCGCAGCGTCGTCACCGGCGACGGGTCCGGGAGGGACGTGCTCGCCGGGCCGGGCCTGCGCGGCCTCCCGCTCGGCGTCACGGTCGTCGCCACGGACACCGTCAGCGCGTTGCGACGGAACCTTCAGCTCATCGCGGCTGTTCTTCATCACTCTCACCGTCCTCGCGTGGTCTCGTGCAGCAGCTCCTCGAACAGGGCCCGGTAGTGAACCATGGCCTGCCGGAGCTCCTCGGTGGAGGCCGCCTTCTTCGCCGCCCGCCCGCTGATCTCGTGAGCCGACCTGTAGTGGTCGAGCGTCGTGGCATGCCCCACCGACAGGTCGGACAGCCGCTGCTCGAAGTTCTCGGTCGGATAACCTCGCTCCGCCATGACCGCGGTGACCAGCTGGTCCGCCTCGGTCACCGCGAAGCCGGGCGCGTCCACGAAACGCTCCTGCACCTCGGTCCAGCGGTTGGCGTACGTCTCCCGCGACTCCTCCGGCAGGGGACGGATGTCGAGCTCGGAATGGCGCTGCTCGCGCCCGAGCAGCTCCTGCTCGGCGTCACGGCGGTTGTCGTGTTCCGCGACTGTGCGCTCGTACTCGGGGCCGAAACGATCACGGAGGTGGTTACGGCGCTTCTGCCGCTGCACGACGTAGGCAAGTGCGGCGAGCGCCACCACCACGATGATGGCGACGGCCACCCAGGTGAAGGTGGTCATGATGTTCGCCTCCGGTCTCTTTGTCGAGACCAGCGACTGCCCTGGACAGGCGTGGCGAAACTTTTGCCCTCAGCTGGTCTCCAGCGCCTTGCGCGCCGCGGCCAGCACTGTTGCGACATGTGAGCCCGCTGGGGGAGCCGGGACCTCGCTGAACCCCTCACCAGGGTCGTACCGCACGTCCAGCCCCTCCTCCACCAGCCGCTGAGCCCACCGCAGCGCCGTGTTCAGCCGGTCGGACGCCGGCGGCTTCCCCTGCGCGGCGGCCGACAGATTACGCAGATTGGTGGCGGGTCCCGACTGGGCGTGCGCACGGGCCAGCTTCCACGGGAGGGCGGCGCTGTGGTCGAGCATCGGCTTGGCCAGCCCGGCGGCCCGCTTGGCCTGCAACACCCCGGAAACGCTGACCCCGAAGTGAGCGGCCAGCTCCTGCACGCTCCTCCCTTCGGTGACCAGCCTGGCCAGCTCGTCCCGATCGATGGTCGGCTTGCGCCCCACCCGGCCTCCCTCGCTCCCGCTCTCCGTGTACGCGTGCACCTTCGATGTGCGCTAAGGTTATGACGTCCCGCCCCGCAGGGGGCGGCCGACACAACCGGGACGTAGCGCAGCTTGGTAGCGCACTTGACTGGGGGTCAAGGGGTCGCAGGTTCAAATCCTGTCGTCCCGACCAGATCGACGCTGGTCGAGCAGGGTGTCATCCACCAGGATGGCACCCTTTCGCATTGCGGATGTGCTTGCGGTAGACGACTTCGGTGACCGCCGTCCCGCTGTGGCCGAGCAGGCGGGCAGGACTGTCAGGAGGCAAAGGCGTCTCCGAGACCGTCAGCGCACACCCACGGGCATTCGTCACGCTGACCGCGCCCTCCTTCGACCCGTCCACTCGCACCGCAACGGCCACCGCTACGCGGTGCGTCGACGGCGTACGAGGTGGCAGGCAGGGGACAGACAGGACCGCAACGTGGTCACCGTGGCGGGAGAAGAGGCATGGCAGGCGGCATGCCTTCCTCTGCTCCAGGTTCGACCAGGCGGACGCAGGCTGGGCAGGCCCGCGCGGCAGTGGGCAGGAAAGGCAGGCACCACCCCAACGTCGGCAACGGGCGCACCGTCTCCCCGCACAGGCTTACCTTGTGCTTGGCCTGCACCGCATGCTGTACAACTGCTTCTTGCTGACCGGACAGGCCGAGGCGGTGGCCCTCAGATCGTGTGATGGGTCGTACCTCGTCATCGTGGATCAGCAGGTCATCCCAGTGGATTGGCCAGCGCTTCACCCCTCCGGGCATCTCGTGCGCATCTCCGTCCAGCGCGAGCAAGGCCAGAGTGCCGTTACGCAGCACCGCTTTCACGGTTCCGTGGCGTCTGAGGAGGATGGAAGCCCACGCTCGTGTTGATGCCGGGCTGTGGAGCATCCCCGTGATCTCGGCGCGACAGCCGACCCTGGTGGAGGGGCTGCTCACAGTGCCTGCTCTCCTGCTTCCTGCTCCTTCAGCTGCTCGGCGAGCTGGGCGATGTCGTCCGCGTCGATCGTCTGGGACAGGCCGTGATCCAGCTCGCGCTGAGATAGACGACGACCGTTCCGGGTGGCCCAGATGCGGCCGGCAGAACTACGCCAAATGCACCAACCGGGAAATGCCGCTTGGAGGTCTTCGAGAATTACGGGGGTTGACATGGGATCAGCCTGCTTACCTGCGCGTGACAATCCCACCGCGTTACCAAGACGTCCAGGACGTTATGGCGTTACGCTCCAGACGTCCCTGACGTCCTCCAGCGCGAGGTGTACCGTGGCCAACGTCCTCCTACGCAGAGCCATGCTGAACGCCCAGGTTACGAACCAGAACTTGGCCGACCGATGTGGTGTGGACGTCAAGACGGTGGAACGCTGGCTGCAAGACGAAACGCGCGTTCCGCACATGCGACACCAATGGGCCGCCGCAGAGGCACTAGGAGTTGAGATCGCAGTGCTATGGCCAGAAGCAATCCGCAATACGGTGAAAACCGGGCCAGACAAGGAAGTCTTGACCGTTTATCCCTATCGCTCTGCATGTCCGAAATCGATCTGGCGCAATCTCATCAATTCGGCGCGCAACGAAATCGTATTCGCCGGTTACACGAACTACTTCCTGTGGCTGGAACACCCCAACCTCGCGAAGGTGCTCAAACGGAAGGCCCAGCAGGGCTGCAAGATCCGATTCCTCGTCGGCGATCCGGAGAGCGAGGTCACCCGGCGACGTGAGGAGGTGGAGAACGTTCCGCTGACCGTCTCCACACGCATCCGTATCACGTTGTCGGAGGCTGAGCAGCTACGAGACGTTCCCGGAGTCGAAGCCCGGTTCGGTGACGAGCACATCGCCATGAGCGTGTTCCGGTTCGACTCGGAAATGCTCGTCACGCCCCACTTGGCCAAGCTGGTCGGGCACGACTCGCCTATGCTGCACTTGCGGCGGTATCAGGATGACGGCCTGTTCGACCGGTTCGCCTACCATGCCTCTGAGCTGTGGAGCAACGGCCGAGATGTGTGGCAGCAGGCCCAGTCCACGGGCCAGATTCTGGGTGACTGACTGAGCGACAACCGGCCCGGACGACCATGGATCTGAGGGGTTCGTACGGGACGGTCATACCAGCTGGGGGCGGGTATCGATCGTGATCCTTCCCCCATCTGTGATGTGCTTAAGGGTCAAGGAGTCGCAGGGGCAAATATTGCCGTCCCGCCGTCAGGGCAAAGCCCGTTATCTGCAGTCATCGGCGACATGCTCGCGGGTCCACAGATCACCGTTCGTCTGCTTCGACGCGCGCACGGCACGCTCGGCCGGGATTCGGATTCGGGGGCACCGGGGCTGAGCACCAGGGAGACCGAGATCGCGTGCCTGGTCGCGCAGGGTCGGACCAACGCCAACATCGCCACCAAGGTGAAGGTCCGCAATGGGGTGGCAATCACGGCCTGGGCCTGGGAGCACGGATCGCGCAGCCGTCGGGGTACAACTGAGCAGGCACCTATACCAGCAAGCGCTCACTCTGGATTTACGGACCTTTTCGCGGTTTCGGGGGCGCGGGACGGGTCTACTGTCCGTTGGTGCGAGACTACGACCTGCTGCGGGTCGCGGCGAGGAAGGCCTGCACTGCCGCGTCGGCGTGTGCTTCGAGCTCGGTTGTCGTGTAGGGCTGGTCCTCGCCCATGAACATGGCTTTGTTCAGGGGGATCCAGAGGAGCATGCCGACGAAGTGGTCGGCGGCGCGTTCTGGTTCCCGCGCATCCATCAGCCCGTGTTCCCCGAGTCGGGTGAAGCTGTCCGTGAGGCTCGCGAGCACGCGCTCGAAGCCTCGTTGGTACCAGGCGCGGCCCAGCTCGGGGAACTGACCGGCGCTGGCGATGATCAACCGGCGGAGTCGCAGGAGCTGAGGGTCCATGAGGGTGAGGAGAAGGCGGCGGGCCAGGGTCGTGAGGTCGCGCTCGACGTGGTCGGTACGGGACAGGGTCTCGGCGATCAGCTGCACCATGCCGTCGACCTGATCGGTGGTGCCGAGCACGATCTCGGTGAAGAGGGAACGCTTGTCGGCGAAGTGCTTGTATACCGTCTGCTTGCCGACAGCGGCGCGGGCAGCGACCTCGTCCATACTGGCCCCCGCGTATCCTCTGTCGAGGAATATCTCGGTTGCCGCCTGCAGGATCGCGCGGTGCTTGTCAGCAGATTGAGTGCCCTCGCGAAGGTCCACATCCTCCTCCGATCCCCCGTCTTCACTTCTGACTATGCCGGTCGAGCGGGCTCACCGCTTACCGGACGAGACGAGCTGCCGACACGCCGACCCACAGCCAGGCGATGATGACTCCGACGAACATGGCGAGTGGTCCGCCGACGACGCCGGAGTTCGCGGCGGCGAAGCCGATCGCGAGCAGCACTCCGCTCGTGCGCCCGGTGATGGCCCAGCCACGCCGGCTCATCCCGGAGAACCGGCTCGCCAGCACGAAGCACGCGGCGATGAGCGCGATGAACGCGATGCCGGCGCACGCGAGGTGAAGCATTCCCGTCACGCTGAACGCGGCCTCCGAGCCGGTGCCGGGAGGAAAACCGTTGCCGGGGTCAGCCGGCAGTAAGGCGGCGACCACGAAGCCCACCCCCATGACCGCGATGAGAACCGGCGCCCACCGTCCGCCGCGCCCCCCGCGCAGGACACGTCGCAGACCGATCGCACAAGCGAGCATCAGTAGCCCGGTGACGGCGAAGTTCGCGACCTGAACCCAGCCGCCTTCGCCGAGCGAGAGCTGGCTGACCGCGTGACGCAGCGGATTGAATCCCTCACGCAGCACCGCCTGGGCCAGTGCAACGATCGCGAAGAGGGGCCCCGCCACCGTTCCGGCGAGGAGGAACAGCCGGGTGGTGCCGCTCGGGGTCGTGGGCTGCACGGCACTCGCTTGAGCCACCGGTCGATTCATGGATCTTTCCTTTCGGTAAAACTAGACGGTACAGTATTGAGGCGAAATCATCCCGTCAAGCACGCTGCTGTTGTCAGCGAACCGATCGAGAAGAGATCACCATGCCGACGTTCCGTACCACTCTCTGGCCCGGCGGCGGTAACAACGTCGGCATCGTCGTGCCCGAAGAGGTCGTCCTCTCGTTTGAGCGAGGGAAGCGTGTGCCCGTGACCGTGACGATCGACGGCGGATACACCTACCGCAACACGATCACCTCCATGGGCGGCCAGTACCTGATCTCGTTCAACTCCGAGACCAGAGCGGCTACCGGGCGCGGTGCGGGCGACGAAGTCGAGGTGACCCTGGAACTCGACGACGCGCCGCGCACGGTCGAGGTTCCCGATGTGCTCGCGCACGTGTTCGCGACCGACACGGTAGCCGCCGAAGCGTGGAGGCGGCTTTCCTACAGCAAGCAGAAGGCGCACGCGCAGTCGATCAACGGTGCCAAGACCGAGGAGACCCGCGCCCGCCGACTCGGCAAAGTACTCGCCGAACTCCGCGGCACAAGCTGACCGACGTCAGCCCATGCACGCTGACCGAGACGGCACAAAGTGACACTCCCGGCCTGTACGCCCTGACCGCGAGGCTGCTGCCTCGTGGTGCTCTGGTGTGTCCAGTCGGTGGTGTATCTCGACCTTGTTCGATCAGCGGGTGGTCGGGGTCAGGCGGCCTTCGAAGGTGATGGCGAAGGCGTTCAGAGCGGCTTTCCAGCGGGTGACCCAGCGTTGGCGGCTAGCGAGGTGACCATGTCATCGACGCCGGACAGGCGGCGTTGCCGCTTTCCATGATCTTCGGTCTCCTTGGCCTTGGTCTCCTTGGGCTGCTTGCGCGCCACGCCGGCGTCCTTCAGGTCGATCTCCGTCGATGCCTGGATCACAGTACTCATCAGGTGCGTTCTCCTTGATCAGGAGTTACACCAGTGACCGTACAGACCCTCAGCGCGGGTGGTAGTCGAGCGTTCCGAAGGGCCATCGCGTGGACAGCCAGGTTGTCACGGCTTGGTACAACGGCACGTCCAGGTCGGCTCGGTCGGCCCGGACCCAGGAGGACACGTCGGCGTCGTGGTCCTCGCTGCGGGAGGGATAGATGTAGACGCATCCGATCACCTCGCCGCTGGCCGGATCCAGGACGGTGTAGGTGAATCCGCGGCGCTGGGCGAAGTCGTTCGCGTGGCGTTCGAGGTCGGCGAGGTTCGCCTCAAGAGTCATGCCGTCCACGGGAGGCCATTGCCTGTCCGGGAAGCCCGGGGTCGCGCGGATGTGGTCGATGCTGCTGGTCCAGGCGGCGTGGTCGGCGGCGTTGTGCCGGGGTCCCAGGGGTTCCAGGCGGAACTGCGGGGTGGCCAGGCGCAGGGGCACGACGAAGTCGTCGGGGACGAAGGCATGGTCGCTCATATGGCCGAGGCTATGAGGCAGCGCTCGCCGGTCGTATCAGGAATATCCGGTACTCCGCCTCTGACGGGCCACGAGGCGGTGATGCCGTTGCGCGGCCTGGCCCGTCCTCGGCTCTCCGGGCGCCGGCGTCACGGGTCTCGGGTCACAGGTGCCGCTACAACCAGTCCCAGGTCACGTCAGCGCCCGGCCCGCCGGAGGACCCTGGTGAGGCGGCCGGCTGCGCAGGGGAATCCCTATGCTGACCGGCTCAACTCCCGGTGACGATCGCGCTCCTCCCGCACCGGCGCCATCCGCTCGTGGAACCCGCCCTCCGCGGATCGGACGATGATGCCCGTCTCCACGCCGTGCTCGGCCACGTCCCGCTCCGACTGCTGGAGCGCGAGACAGATCCACCGGGTGACGGTGAAGGCGACGACGGGCCCGATGACCACGGCGTAGCGGAAGAAGATCGTCACGGCGTCGAGAGTGAGCTGGAACTGGTGGGCGAGCTGATCGTTGGCCGCGGCCGCCCACAGCAGGCCGTAGAACGTGATCCCGGCGGCGGCGATGGCCGTCTTCACGGGCGTGTCGCGCGACCGGTCGAGCAGGTTCCGCGCGGGTGTCTCACGGGCTGTGCGGCGCGCGCTCGCGGGCCGGCCCAGCGCGTCGCGGCGGCCGCGTCGCGCCAGGAGCAAGCGCTCTGCCAGCGGGTACGTGGCCAGCGCGGTGAAGAAGACCCCGGGCACCACCACCGTGGGGACGAGCACCGCGAGGCTGAGCGTGTACGCCCCGAGATTGAGCTCCCACGCGGGCATGATCCGGAGGGCGCCGTCAAGGAACCCCATGTACCAGTCGGGCACCGAGCCCGCCGAGATCTGCGTCGGCTTGGCCGGACCGTACAGCCAGATCGGGGCGATCTGGAACCCGAACCCGAGGATGATCAGCATGCCGAACGTCGCGGCCGCCATCAGCGGGCGAGCGCTTCGCCGCGCGGGCAGCGAGGCGACGAACCGCGAGTGGCCGTGCCGCCGCACCAGCAGTTCACGGGCGATCAGCAGTACGGCCATGACGGCCGCGAGCAGCAGGTGCCCGACGTACATGACCGGGATGACCGTGTCGCCGGGAAAGCTCGAGCCGAACAGCAGCGACATCACCCAGGTGCCCACTACCGGGATGGACTGCACGACCGACATGACCAGCCACATGCTTCCACTGGACAGCATGTCGTCGGGCAGGATGTTGCCGCTCTCGCCTGCGAACATGCCCAGCGCCAGCAGCGCCACCCAGATCAGCCACTGCTGGGTACGCGGGCGGCGGAACGCGCCGGTGAGGAACATGCGCAGCAACTGCAACACGACGGCCGCCACGAACACGAGTGCCGCCCAGTGGTGCATCTGGCGGATGAGCAGCCCGCCGCGCACCTCCAGGCTCAGGTGCATGGTCGAGTCGAACGCCTCGCTGACGAGGAGCCCGCGCAGCGGGCCGTAGGAACCGTCATAGGGCACCTGGGACATGCCGGGGTCGTAGAACAGCATGAGCACCGCCCCGGTCACCAGCAGAACGACGAACGACCAGACGGCGATCTCCGCGAACATGAACGACCAGTGGGAGAACTGGAACGAGCGGCGTACGGTCTGCAACGAACGCATCTTGGGCCCCCTGACCTTGTCTACACACAAGACGTGGCCGGGCCGGCAGGTGTGACGTCGGCGAGGGCCCGTGTGACCGTGAGTTCCGTCACTGCGGAGGGCCCGTACAGGGGACGTCCCCGGTCCATCGGGTTCCGCGCCGTTGCGGGCGGGTGACGTCGCGGGGTGGGGCGACGGCCTGTCTCCGGCCGTCGCCCCACCTTACGGATCTACAGCACCTTCTTGGCGCCCGGCAGGGCGCGCACCACGTACGCGGTCGCCCAGCACAGCGGCAGCCCGATGGCGGTGAGCAGTGCGGCTTTCGCGATCGCGGGCGCCTCCACGCCGCTCAGGGCGTAGCCCAGGGCGACCAGGACGGGCGGGTGGATGACGTAGACGGTGAAGGCGTGCGCCGACAGGAACCGGCGCAGGCGTCCCTGGCGGCCGAAACGTTGCCGGAACAGCACCAGCAGACCGAGGATGATGCCGACGGCGAGCGCGGACTCCGAGGCGGCCATCAGCAGGGACGACAGGCTTCCGTGGCCGAGGCTCGTCTCTCCGAAGACGCCCACGACGAAGACGACCGCGAGCGTGGCGACGGCCGCGGTGGCGAAGCCGGCCCGGCCGGCCGCTCTGGGCAGGTTCTGCAGCCAGCCGCGCCGGGCCGCGACCAGCCCGACGACGAACAGCGCCGCGTACTGCGGCAGGTAACCGGCCGACGGCAGTCCCAGCACCGTGACGCCCATCGGCACGACCATGCGCCACACGTACGTCACCAGGGCCAGCCCGACGACGAACCCGGCGATCGCGGCGACGCCGGGCGCCCGGCCGGCGGCCGTGGCGTTTTCAGGCGTGCGCCCGCGCCGGCCGGTCCAGAGCCGCCAGAGGACGTAGAGCGCGCTGAACACGAGCAGCACCTCGACGAACCACAGCGGGCCCGGTGTGTACGCCGACACGTAGTACTTCCAGTAGGGCAGGTCGTCTCCCTGCCGGGCGGCTTCCTCGACGGCGGTGGTGTACCTGCCGGTGGTCACCAGGGGACGGATCAGCAGCAGCCACAGCAGCAGCGGCACTCCCAGGCGCACCAGCCGCTCCCGCAGGAACGGCCCGGCCCCCTTGCGGTCGTAGGAGCGTGGCACGAAAAGGCCTGAGATGAGGAAGAAGGCCCCCATGAAGAACGTCTGGTTGAACAGGAGCAGCAGGTCCACCAGCGTTCCTGAGGAGTCCGGCCTCGGTTCGATGTAGTACCACGCCGGGATGTTGCTGTACGCGATCACGGAATGGTGGACCACCACGAGCGCCATCAGGGCGGTGCGCAGGTTGTCGACATGGAACAGCCGCGGGGCGGTGGCGGGCGGCGCGGCCTGCTGGTCGACGGGCTGGGTCATCGGTTCGCCGTCCCCCCGGATTGCACGGTCCGAGCGGTGTGCTCGAGCGGACCGGCTTCCTTCGTGGATAATCCGATCCACGAAGTGAAGAGGAACGTCGGTGCCAACTGGTAGATCCCTAAGTGCTGCATGAGGTGTCCCCCCGAGCGATGTGTGTTACTTGTTGTATAGCAGATAGAGTTACGACGTGCAGCTGACCCTTGACCTTGACAGCGAGGTCCCGATCTACCAGCAGATCCGGGACCGGATCGTGGAGGGGATCGCCAGAGGGCAGGCGTGCGAGGGTGATCCGCTGCCTTCCACGCGGCAGCTGGCCGCCGATTTCGGTATCAACTTCCACACCGTGAACAAGGCCTACGACCTGCTGCGACAGCAGGGCGTCATCCGTATCAACCGCAAGAGCGGCGCGGTCGTACGGCGTGACACCACCACCGGGCCGCCCGAGGCGGGCTTCGTCGACGACTGGGAGGAACGCGTGCGTGTGCTGCTGGCGGAGGCCACCGTCCAGGGCATGGACCGGCAGGAGGTGCTGCGCCGGTGTGAGGCACTACTGACGACGTTCGGGGAGAGCACGTGATCGTGACCCTCGGCACCGGCCTGATCGCCGTCGTGCTGACCACGGGCCTGGTGCTGCTCCTTCCCGCGATGGGCAGGCCCACCCTGCCGTTCGGGGTGCGCGTGAGCGTCGAGCGGGTGGACGATCCGGCTGTCATCGCCGCGCGTCGCTCGTTCGCACGCCTGACCGTTGCGGCGGGCGCGCTCGTCGCGGTGGTCACGATCGCGCTGCTGCTGCTCACTCGGTCCGGCGCCACGATCGGCGTCACCACGTCGGTGCTGGCGGTCCTCGACGTGCTGCTGTTCCACCGCGCCCATCGCATGATCCGCACCGCCAAGCTCACCGGAGGATGGGCCGCCGAGCGACGTCAGGGCGTCGCCGTGGACACCACCTTCCGTACCGACCCGGTCCGGGTGCCGTGGCCGTGGGCCCTTCCCGCCCTGGCCGTCGTCCTGCTCACCGCGGGCGTCGGCTGGGCGCGTTACGGCACGCTGCCGGCCACGCTGCCGCCGCTGTTGGGATACACCGCCGAACCCGCGCGGCGTGAGCCCACGACCGTGCTGAGCGCGTTCCAGCCGGTGATCTTCCAGCTCGCCGTCATCCTGATCGCCGTCGCCCTGGTCCTGGTCGTGCTGCGTGCCCGCCCCGAGCTGGACGCCGCCAGGCCGAGGGGATCGGCCCGCCGCTACCGCGTCTACCTGCGCGGCACGGCGGTGATGGCGCTGCTGACCGCGGCCTGCCTCACCCTGAGCCTGCTGCTGGCGGCCCTGCGCCTGTGGGAGATCGTCACCCCTTCGACCCTCTGGCAGGTCGTCGTCTATGCCCCGCTCGGCCTGCCGGTGGTCGGCTGGCTGATGTGGGAGGTCAAGGTGGGCCAGGCCGGGCACCGGCTGCCCGCTCTGCCGGGAGAGGAGCAGGAGGACTCCGGGCTCGGGCAGCGCGACGACGATCAGCACTGGCACCTGGCCGGCTCGATCTACGTCAACCGCCGCGACCCCGCCCTGCTCGTGCACGACCGTCTCCTGTCCTGGTCATGGACCCTCAATTTCGGCCACCCGGTCGCGTGGATCCTGCTCGGAGCCCTCGCCGTCGGCCTGATCGTGTTGGCGGGGCTGCTGCTGGCGGGTGTCGTGTGATCTGCCCGGTCAGGGGAGGACACCCGCTGGGGTACGCGCGGCGTGATGCAGGCGGGCGGCGTCCTGGCTGGGGGGCATGCCGAACTGGCGGCGGTATTCCCGGCTGAACTGTGACGGGTTGTCATAGCCGACCCGGCGGCAGACGCCCGTGACGTCGTTCGGGTGGACGGCGAGCAGCAGCCGGGCCTCCTGCAGCCGGATCTGCTTCTGGAACTGGATGGGGCTCATCGCGGTCACCGCGTGGAAGTTGCGGTAGAAGGCCGAGACGCTCATGCCGGACAGCCTCGCCACGTCCTCGACCCGGAAGCGTTGCGCGTAGTGCTCGCGGATCCAGCGCACGGCACGGGAGATGTGGCTGAGACCGCTGTCGGCGAGGCCGAGCTGGCGGACCGTCGCACCCTGCTCGCCGGTGATCACGCGCCACAGGATCTCGCGCTTGATCAGCGGGGCCAGCACGGCCCGGTCGCGAGGCTCGTCGAGCAGGCGCAGCAGCCGGACCACCGCGTCGAGCAACTCGGCCGGAGTGTCGCTGACGGCGATCCCCGGCGACGCGCCGCCACCGGTGGGGGGAAGGTCGCCAGGCCCGGCCGCCAGCAGCAACTCGGCGACGGCGGACGGTTCCAGGGTGAGCCCGAAGCCCAGCGCCGGCTGCTCGGGGTTCGCCTGAAGGAACTGGCCGGTGATCGGCAGGTCGACCGACGCGACCAGGTACTGTCCGGCGCCGTACTCGAAGATCCGGTCGCCCAGCGCGAGGCGCTTGGCGCCCTGGGCGATGACCGCCAGCACCGTGCCGGACATCGAGAGCGCCGGCGGGTCAGAACGGTCGATCTGCGAGACGAGGACACCGTCGATGGCGGTGGTCCAGTCGGGCCGGGCATGCCGGGCCAGCTGATCGCGGAGTTCTTCGAGCCGCATGTGGCCATTGCAACACGACTCCGGGGCATGGTTCCCGTACGCGAGAGGATCATGCAAGTACGGGCGAGGATCGTTCTAACGTTCCCGCAGGTCAAACCGGTTGACTGGAATCACCTCATTCCACCACCGCCACGGCCCGGGCACCGATCGGCTCGCCCGAGACCCCGCCCCCGCCGCAGGGCGCGGCGGTGTTCAGGCACGGACACGTACGCAGGAGGACCACACCATGAAGGTCGCCGTCATCACGGGCGCCAGCTCCGGCATCGGACAGAGCACCGCCATCGAGATCGCCAAGCGCGGAACCGGGGTCATCCTGACCTACGGCACCAACGCGCGAGCAGGGCTGGATACGGCCGCCGCCATCGAGAAGGAGGGCGGCAGGGCCGTCGCGCTGCCGCTGGACCTCGGCGATGTCGGCACCTTCGCGGCTTTCCGTGACACGGTGGCCGGCGTGCTGCGCGACACCTGGCAGCGTGACACCTTCGACCACCTGGTGAACAACGCCGGTCACGCCGAAATGTCGTTGATCGAGGACACGACCGAGGAGACGTTCGACAGGCTCATGCGGGTCCTGCTCAAGGGGCCGTACTTCCTCACGCAGCGACTGCTGCCCCTGATGGCGGACGGCGGGGCCATCGTCAACACGAGCAGCAGCTCGTCGGGTACGGCGGGCTTGGAGCCCGGCTACTCGGCCTACGCGTCGATGAAGGGCGGGCTTGACGTGCTGACCCGGTACATGGCCAAGGAGTTCGCCACGAGAGGCATCCGCGTCAACGCCGTCTCGCCCGGTCCGACCCGCACCCGGCTCGGCGGCGACGCCTTCACCCGGTTCCCCGAGGTCGTCTCGGCCCTCGCCGCGAAAACCGCGTTCGGCCGGGCCGGCGAACCCGACGACATCGGCGCGATGATCGCCACACTGGTCTCCGACGAGAGCCGCTGGGTCACCGCCCAGAACATCCAGATCTCGGGCGGCTTCAACCTCTAGACGCCTCGGGCCGAGCGGTCCCTCGACCGCGCCTGGATCCACCGCGGCAGGGACCCGAGGCGCTGGGACGTCGCGGCGTGCGGGACCGGGCTGCGGTCCCGCACGCCGCGTTCGTCTCATGCGGGATCTAGGACGTGAAGGTGGTGGTGGGGTCGGTGGTCGCGGTGGGGGTGCACAGGACCGCGTCGAACGTCTGGGCGACGGGCGTGTCCATGGTGGCGCTCTGCGACCGGATGCTGTCCAGGGCCCTCACCTCCGGGTCGGGGGAGCGCAGATCGGTCAGGGTGACGCCGGCGGCGAGTCCGGCGTCCACCAGGGCCCTCTCCAAGCTCCCCGGAGGCGGGGCGTCGAGGCGGACGGGTTCGATGGTGAATCCGACCGGGGAGTCCTCGGCGGGCCAGACCATGTCGGGCACCTCGCCGGCGGTGTGGGTCAGGCCCACGGCGCGGTAGTGCCGGCCGAGGCCGCGGGCGAGGTGGTGCCCCATCGGCAGGGCGGTGGGGTAGCCGTCATAGGTGACCAGGGTCTTCTGGATGTGGTTGTTGTGCGCGACCACGATGACGCGGTCGTCGGGGCCGAGGCGTTCGAGGTGCCACGTCACGCACAAGGCCATGTAGTGGTCGCGGATCGAGGTGTCGTCGGGCAGGCCCGACCCGGAGAGCAGGGTGTTCATGGCCCGCAGCATGTAGTCGGTGTGGCAGGCCGCTTCCAGGTGGCGTCGTGCGACGTCGTAGTCGTGTTGGTCGCTGCGGGCCACGTAAAGCGGTTCGAGCGCGCGCATCCGCAACGACAGCCGGGCCAGTCCGGCCGTCAGGGACTCCTGGTCGGCCGGGTCGAGGCTCGCCCACCGCGGGGCCGACGCGGCGGCCGAAGCGCCGGTGATCGCGCCGGCCGTACGCAGGAGACCGGCCACCATGTCGGTGATCCCCTCGTCGACCATCCGCAGGTAGCCGGCGACCGGGTCGAGATCGGGCAGCAGGGTCAGGCTGTTGGGCAGGTCGATCCCGACGATCTGGACGGGATGGGACCTGTCGCGGTTGTAGCGGCGCAGCCGGCGCAGCAGTTCCCCGAACAGGTTGACGGTGTGCCGGCCGGCCACCTGCGACAGGTCGTCCTCGTCTCCTTCGCCGGCGAGCCAGGGATTGACGGCCGCGGCGTCACCGGAGCCCATCTCGAGCGCCACGACGGTGAATCCGCAGTGTTCCAGCAGGTAGCGGAGCAGCCGCGCGCGGGCGAGCGTGAACTCGTGTACGAAGTGCGCGCCCTCGCCGATGGCCACGACCCGGGCGTCTTCCACGATGGCGCGCAGCGGGTGGAGATCGTCCAGGAGCGGCTCGTCGGGGTCGACCGTGTTCAGCACGGTGATGTGCCCGGCCAAGGGATGGGCCGAGTGCCCTGAAGAGGTGGGGAACGTCATGGTGATGGTGCTCGTTTCTCTGTCGAGTGATGGTTGACCTCGGTCAAGAGCGCGCGACAGATCGCCGGAACGCCGCCTCAGCCGGCGTGCGTCCGGTCACCGCCGGAGCAGCGCAGGCTCCAGTGCTGCCGCCGCTTGCGGATGCGGTCAGAGAAACAAGCTGCCAGTGGGCATGCCGTGACCCTATCAAGGTGGCCAGGCAGTCCGGCAGAACGAAGGCGGGCATGCCGCCGTCGGTGAGCGTCCAGTGCAACCCCGCCGGACGTGCCCGAGGCCCATTCCGCGGCCTCGCGATCACCCCTGGTCCGGCGCATGGTTTAGGGGTGTCCGCGCTGTGCAAGCGCGAATAGCCTTGGCTTCATCGAGCTCGCACGCGGAATATGCAACGCCAATCCCACGAATGGAATTTCGTCGACACCGTGCTCCGAGAGGGATCATCATGCTGAGCTCCGTTGAGATTGTTGTTGGTCTTTTCCCAGGCCAGGGGGCATATATCCCGGGTGCTTTAGCTCGGGTGCGCGCGAATGCTCCCGAGGCCGCTCAGGTGATCGAAGCCATTGACGCGGTGGCCCACCGTATTATCGGAGAAGGTCTGAGCCAGGCCTTATCCGACAATACCGCCGACCAATTGCTTGACGCGGCGCCGGACGTGTTGCAACTCGCTGTTTTCGCCACGTCGGTCGCGGCCTTTCGTACGCTGTCCGATCAGGGGGCGAGGTTCAGCGTGCTCGTCGGGCACAGCCTCGGCGAGATCGCGGCCCTGGTCGCCGGTGGCGCGCTGGACGTCGCCGAGGGCGCGGAGATCCTCTGCCACCGGATCACCGTGCTGCGGGAGCATGACACCAGCGGCGGCGGGCTGCTGGCGCTGGCCTGCGCGCCCGACCGGGCCCAGCGCATCCTCGATCTGCTCCCGACCTCCGGCACAGTCGTTGCGGTGGACAACGGGCCGGGACAGACGGTGGTCACGGGGACGGCCGACGCGCTGCGCCGCACGGCGACGATCGCCGCCGCGATCGGGCTGCCGTCGATCGCACTGCACTCGCCGCATCCGTTCCACAGTCCGCTGCTCGCCCAGGCGCGGCAGGAACTGGCCCGCCGGCTCAGCGGATACAGCAGGAGGCCCCTGCGCGTTCCGGTTCTCTCACCTGTACTCGGCCGCTACTACCGTGACTCCGACGACCTCGGCGAGTTGCTCGCCTCGCACCTCGTCACACCGGTGCGGTTCGGGCCCACTGTGGAGCGGCTGCACCGCTCGGGCGCCGGCGTCTGGGTGGAAGTGGGCGCGGGGCGCGCGCTGACCTCCCTGGTCCGCTCGATCGAGCCGGCCGCCTCCGTGCACACGCCGCTGCTGCCGGACCTGGACACGCTCCGCGAGACCGGACAGTACCTGGCCCCCGCCGCCGAGCCACGGACGGCCCGGCACACCGACGCGACCGCCGCGAACCCGCCCCCGCCTGCGGCGGTCACGGCCGCGACCGCCGCGAACCCGCCCGCGCTCGCGGCCGTGACACCGGAGACGGGCACGTCTGCCGCCGCGACACCGCCGCGGGAGACGAGCACGCCCTTCGTGTCCGTTCCGACCCAGCGGCTGTCCGTGCCGCCCGCGCCGACGCCGCCGGTGGAGACGCCCGCGGGGCCACCGGCGAGGGAAGCGGTCGCCGCCCGGGTACGTGATCTCTACGCCACCACGCTGGAGTACCCCGAGGAGGTCTTCGAGGACGGCGCCGAGCTGGAGGCCGACCTCGGCGTCGACTCGGTCAAGCGGGTGGAGCTGATGGGAAGGCTCGGCGTGCTGTTCCAGCTGGGCCCGCCGCCTGACGACCTGCGGATGGCCGACTACCGGACGTTCGGCCAAGTGGTGGACTTCGTCATCGACTCGCTTGCCAGGGCGGGCACGACATGACGGACTTCCACGGCCGCGTCGCTCTGGTCACCGGCGGCGCGGGCAGCGTGGGCGCGCGCATCGTACGCTCGCTCGCCGAGGCCGGCGCCAAGGTGGTCGTCAACTGCTTCCACTCGTACGACGAGGCCAGGACCCTCGCGGCCGACCTGGGCGACGGCGTCGAGGTGATCAGGGCGTCCGTGGCCAAGCCGGACCAGGTCCGGCGGATGTTCGACCAGGTCGACGCCACCCACGGACGGCTGGATCTGCTGGTGAACAACGCCGCCGGCGGGACGTTCGCCGCCTGGGACGAGCTGACGGAGGAGCACCTGGACCAGGCGTTCGACGTCAACGTCAAGGGCGCGCTCCGGTGCGCGAAGGCGGCCCGCCCGCTGCTGGCCCGATCCCGCGCGGGCTGCATCGTCAACGTCTCCTCGCTCGGCGCGTTGTACGCCCCGGCCAACTACCTGCCGATCGGGCTGTCCAAGGCTGCCCTTGAGGCGCTGACCCGCTATTTGGCGGCGGAGTTCGCCCCGGACGGCATCCGCGTGAACACCGCCTCCGTCGCGCTCATGGACAATCCGGTCGGCCGTATGTTCCCGGGATTCGAGTCGGTGAGCGCCAACCTGGTGGCGGCCACCCCGCTGGGGCGGCTGGCCACTCCGGAGGATCTGGCCGACCTGGTCCTGCTACTGGCCTCTTCCGG
The DNA here is from genome assembly GCF_004352805.1 of Nonomuraea mesophila. Lineage (NCBI taxonomy): Bacteria > Bacillati > Actinomycetota > Actinomycetes > Streptosporangiales > Streptosporangiaceae > Nonomuraea > Nonomuraea mesophila. Next base: position 16,600 of record NZ_SMLD01000054.1, on the reverse strand, counting down.
CGCGGGATGGATCACCGGGCAGACCGTGGTGGCGGACGGTGGCATGTCATTGCAGCGCCGCGCCACGTCCCCGGACCCGGACCCGGACCCGGAGCCGGAGCCGGAGCCGGGACCAGAACCGGAACCGGTGCCGGAACCGGAACCAGGGCTCGAACCGGAGGCGTACTCCGCTCAGGACGCGGATCCGATCGCGGTGGTCGGCATGGGGCTGGCCGTGCCGGGGGCCAGTGACCCGGACGCGTTCTGGTCGCTGCTCATGGAGGGTGCGGAACTGTTCGTCGACGTCCCGGCCGATCGCTGGTCGATGGCGGGCTTCCACGACGACGACCCGAGCGCCGCCGACAAGAGCTACCAGCGTCGCTCGGGCTTCATCACCGGCTTCACGCCGCACTCCGAGCTGGCCGCCGAGCAGCCGGACGACGGGCTCGACTTCACCACGCTGTGGCTGAGGCACAGCGTGCACCAGGCGCTGGAGGGTGTGGCCAGGCGGGACGGCGACACGTACACCGCCTGTTTCGGCTTCACCCCCGACGGCAGCCAGCACCTGCAGGAAGCGCTCATCCGCGAGGAACTGGAGGAGGTTCCCGACTCCGTGCTGTGGCACGGTGACGCCAGCCGATCGCAGCCGTTCCCGCACCGTATCGGCGCCAGCGCCATCGAGGGCCTGCTGCCGGCGGGGACCCGGCTGCTCATGGTGGACACGGCGTGCTCGTCCTCGTTGTACGCGATCGACCTGGGACTGCGTGACCTGCTGTCCTGCCGCGCCGACGTCGCCGTGTGCGGCGGAGCGTTCGCGCTGGTCCCCAGCGGGTCGGTGCTGTTCTCCAAGCTGTACGGGCTGTCCAGGAGCGGAGAGGTGCGCGCGCTCGACAGGACCGCCGACGGCGTGCTGTTCTCCGACGGAGCGGGCGCCGTGGTGCTGAAGCGGCTGTCCAGGGCCCTTGCCGACGGGGACACCGTGTACGGCCTGATCGCCGGGGTCGGCCTGTCCGCGGACGGCAAGGGCAAGGCCATCTACGCGCCGTCCAGCGCGGGCCAGGAGCTGGCCGTCGCCCGCGCACTGGCCAAGTCGCACGTCGAAGTCGGAGACGTCGACTGGGTGATCGCGCACGCCACCGGAACCCCTGCGGGCGACGAGGCCGAGTTCCTGAGCCTGCGCGCTGCCTACACCGGGACGCATCCGGTGCAGGTGACCTCGAACAAGTCCCTGATCGGCCACACGGGCTGGGCGGCCGGGGTGGTGTCGGTCATCCACGCCCTTCTGGGGCTGCGGCACGAGGTCATCCCCGCCCAGCACCGCTTCTCGGCGGCCCCGGACAGCTTCGGCCTGGAGTCGTGCAACCTGGAGATCCCCGCGCGACCTGTGCCCTGGCCGGTGCGGCCCGACCGGCCGCGCACCGTGGCCGTGTCCGGCTTCGGCTTCGGCGGCACCAACGCGCACATGCTGATCCAGGAGTTCCGGCCGGACTGTCGCGGCAAGGCCGGCTACGGGGTCGTTACCGGCGAGCCCATGGTGATCGTCGACTGGTCGGCGCACGTGCCAGGCGCCGAGGACAACGCGCAGGTCGCGGAGTGGGCGCAGGGCAGGAACATCCTGCCGAACTCGTTCGGCGACCGCTACCCGAGCCCGCCGTTCGCCCGGCTGCGCCTGCCGGCCTCCACGATCCGGGCAACCGACCGCACCCAGCTCATGATCATCGAGTGCATGCACCGGATGGACCTCCGGGTGCGCGAATTCTGCCGGCGGCACAGCCGTACCACCGGGGTGGTGGTGGGCCACACCGGGCCCACCAGGAACGCGGTCCTCTACGCCATCCGCGCCCACCTGGACGAGCTCGACCGCCAAGCCGTCCCCAACGCGCGGGAACTGCGTGAACGCGTGACCGGGCTGATCGCCGCTCCTGACGAGGACTCCTTCCCCGGCGAGATGCCCAACGTCATCCCGGCGCGGCTGTGCAGCTACTTCGACCTGCGTGGGCTCAACATCGCCGTGGACGGCGGCGGAGCGTCGCTCGCCGACGCCTTTGAGGTCGCCGAGTGCTACCTGGACTCCGGCGACGTGGACGTGGTCCTGGTCGCCGGGAGCAACGGCAACAGTCTTACGTCCTGGGGCCGCCTGCTGGGCAGCGGGGAGATCGGCGAGGGGACGTTCCTGTTCGCGATCACCCGGAAGTCGCTGGCGTTGGCCGAAGGTCTCCCGGTACTCGCCGAGGTGTCCGTGGAGTCCGCCGTGGAGAAGATGCTGGAGGCGGTCGCATGACCCGCGCGAACTTCCTGGGCGCGCAGGGCGGGCGCGAGCTGATCGCCTTCCTGAGCGGCGACCAGAGCCGGACGACGATCGAGCTCAGGGCCGACCGGCTGTCGAGCCCTCGGATGATCCGGCTCAGCAGGCAGCGGAAAGCGGCTCCTCTGCTGGACCGCCACGTGATCGAGCTGGCGCCCGCCCCGCGCAGGCCCGTCCGCTCCGCCCCGCCCGCGATCCCGGAGGACGCGGTGGTGCTCACCAACTCCGCCGCATTCCGCGCCGCGCTGGCCCACCAGGACGGTCAGGCACCCCGGCACGTACGGGTGCTGGTGGACGCCACCGACCCCAGCCTGCGTGAGGACCGCTGGTCCGATCGGGTGCGGGAGCTGCTCGAGTTGCACGAGCGCACGTTCATGACGGCCAAGGAGTGCGCGCCGCGCCTGGCGGGCGGCTCGTTCGTCGTGAGCGTGGTGGGCGGCGTCACCGCGGCGGGGGCGCCGCTGCCCCTCACCGGGTTGTTCACGGGCCTGGTCAAGAGCCTGGCGCTGGAGCTGCCGGACACCTGCGTGCTCGCCACCGTGCACGAGGCGGCGCCTTTGGAGGAGGTGCTGGCCACAGTGAGCGCCGAGCTGGGCGCCGCCCAGCTCCTCCCGGTGACCTATCACGCCGGCGGTCGCCGGCTCACCCCGCGAGCGGTGCCCGCCGAGGCGACGCCGGACGGGATGCCGGCGCTGAGCGAGGACTCCTTGGTGGTGGCCGCGGGCGGGGCGCGCGGCATCGGCGCACCGATCCTCACAGCGCTGGCCGTGCGACACCGCCCGCGCATCGTGATCCTGGGCAGCTCCGAGCCGCCCGGCGACTCCGAGGAGCTGCCCGACCGCAGCACGTTCATCAGGGCCCGGCTCAACGGGCCGAACCGGGTCGGCGTGGCCGAGGCGAACGCCAGGTACGACCGGCTGCTCGAGCAGCGACAGGTCCGCGACACCCTCACCGAGCTGGAACGGCTGTCCGGGCCCGGGCGGGTCCGCTACCTGCGCTGCGACCTCCGAGACCCGGCCGCGGTGCGGCGGGCCGTCGACGCTGTGAGCGGCCCCATCGACCTCCTGCTCAACATCGCCGGCACCAACCGGGCCTCCGATGTCACCGCGAAGTCGGTCGCCGACTTCCGCACGGTGCGTGACCTCAAGGTGCACACGTACCTGAACCTCAAGGAGGCGCTGCGCGGGCGGGAACCGCGCCGCTGGTGCAACTTCGGCTCGTTCATCGGGCTGACCGGCCAGCGCGGCGAGACCGACTACGCCGCGGCCAACGACTTCCTCAACATGGCCGCGATGAGCGCCGAGAACGAGTTCACCATCGGCTGGACCCTCTGGCGTGACGTCGGGCTCGGTGCCACCCCGCTGATGCGGGCCTTCCTCGACGAGATCGACGCGTACACCCCGATGCCGACCGAGGAAGGCGTCGACCACTTCCTCACCGAGCTGACCGCCGTGCGGGACGCGCCGGCCACGGTGTTCCTGGGCGACAAGGAACGCGAGCTCGTCAGGGGCATCCGTCCGGATTTCCTGGACTTCTGCATGGGCGAGGCGCGAGCGCTGCCGTACATCGACACGGTGCTGCGCCGCGACACCACGGAGCTTGTCGCCGAGCGTACGTTCACCCTCGACAGGGACGGTTATCTGGAGTTTCACCAAGTGAACGGCTATCCGACCCTGCCTGGCACCTTCGTGCCCGAGCTGGCCGCGCAAGCCGCGGTGTCGCTGGTGCCGAACCGGGTCCCGGTTGTCTTCGAAGACCTGCGGCTGGAGTCGTTCCTGCGGATCTACCGGAAGGACCGGCCCGAGGTCAAACGGCTCACCGCCACGCTGTTGCGCACCGACGAGCGCGAGTCGGTGGTCGCCGTCCGCGTGCAGGGCGACGTAGTGGCACCGAACGGCGTCACCGTCGCCCGCGACAGGCTGCACTTCTCGGTCACCGTACGGCTGCGCGACGCTCCCGTACCCGGCCCGAGGTGGACGCACTGGGACGAGCACGGCAGCAAGCCCCTCCGCGACCCCTACCACGTGCCAGGGTCGGACGTGCTCCTGCGCGAGGTGTTCCGGTCGACCACCGACACCCGGACGCACCCGCTGGGACGGCGAGGGCGGCTCGCGCTCGACGTGCCCGCATTGCGACGCTGGTTCCCTGGCCTGCTCGTCCCCTCCGTCTCGCTGGACGGCCTGGTGCGCGTGGCCGTTCTGCACACCGTCGCGGACCGCTGGACGCCCGTCGCGATTCCGCGCACGGTCCGGCGTATCGACCTGTACGGCGGCCACACCGACCTGACGCTCGCCGCGCTGGCCGCACCGGTCGAGCTCTACGTCACCCCCGTCGACCTCGACCTGGAGGATCCCGAACCCGAGAACCGGGCGATCGCGGTGGCCGCCGACGGCGAGGTGCTGCTCCAGGTCAAGGACATCTCGGGCGCCATCGTCGGCTATGTGGACCAGGAGACCGGCGAATACGTCGACAGGGAACGATTCCACCGTGAGGAGCGCTCATGACACGCCAGGGAACCTGCCCTGTCGCCCACGGCCCTGCCGGGCTGCCGGTGATCGGTGACGCCATCCCCTACTTCAGGGACCCGCTGACCTACACCCTGCGCATGCAGGAACGCGACTCGGTCGTGTCGGTCAAGCTGCCCCTCCCGTTCGTGCAGGTCACCGAGCCAGAGGCGATCGAGCGGGTGTTGCGTACCAACCCGGACAACTATGTGCGGGGCAAGCTCTACCGCGGATTCTCCGGCGTCATGGGCTCCGGTCTGCTGACGCTCGACACCGACCAGTGGCGCAGGCCACGCAGGGCGGTCCAGCCCGCGTTCAGCCCAGAACGCGTCCGCGGCAACGCGCGCGAAGCCGTCGGCGCCGTCGAGGAGGTCATCCGCCGCTGGACGGCGCACGCGGACTCCGGCGTCGTCGTTGACGTGGCGCCCGACCTGATGGACGTCGCCTCCAGGGTCCTGGGCATGGCGCTGATCAGCCGGGACCTGTCGGGCACCGACTACGCACGAGCCTCCGCGATCGCCAACAAGGTCATCTACAACCGCACGATCATGGCGTTGCCCACCATGATCCCTGCGTTCGTGCCCACCCGGTACCACCGCGAACGGAGGTGGGCGAACCGGGTGCTCGACGACATCGTCCACGGGGTGATCCGCTCACGCCGCGCCGGCGGCGAATGCGGCGACGACGCCGCAGGTCAACTGCTCGGCGCCGGCCTGTCCGAGGCCGAGGTGTCGGACAACCTCCGCACCCTGCTGCTGGCCGGCTCCGACACCACCGGCCAGGCGCTCGCCTGGACCATGTACGAGCTGGCCAGGCACCCCCAGGCCCGCCGCGCCGTCGAGCGCGAGGTGGACGAGGTTCTCTTGGGCCAGGCGCCCGCCCCCGATCAGTTGGGCGAACTGGTGCAGACCACGGCCGCGATCAACGAGGCGCTGCGGCTGCACCCGCCGGTCTGGCAGTTCCCCCGCGACGCCGTCGAGCCGGACTCCCTGGCCGGTCGCGAGGTTCCGGCGGGGACGACAGTCCTGCTCAGCGTGTACGGCACGCACCGCTCACCCGAGCACTGGTCCGACCCTGACACCTACGATCCCCGGCGTTTCCTCGACGACACCCAGAACAAGCGGCACAAGCACGCCTTCCTTCCGTTCGGCGGCGGGCGGCGCATGTGCATCGGCAAAGGGCTGGCGATGGCCACGCTGGTGACCGCGGTGGCCATGTTGTCGCAGCGCTACCGGCTGCGGCTTTCCGGCACGCACACCGTCCGCAGCGGACACTACGTCACCCTGTTCCCCAGCGGCGGGATCTCCGCGGTCGTGCAGGAGCGGACGTGACGACCCCCGCGCCGGTCCGCCCGCACCTGGTGTCCTTCGACACCGACTCCTTCGTCCGGCCCGTTCATCGCATGGTCTGGGAGCCTGTGCCGCACCCGCTTCCGTCTTCCACCCCCGTGGCGCGGCGGCTGCTGGTGATCGGCTCCGACGCGGAGCTGGCCGCAGAGGTGGCGAGCGCGCTCGGCGCGGACCTCTGTGTTCCCGGCCGCGAACCCGAGCGGGACGACTGGGACGGGATCGTCGACCTGAACGTCGTGGGCGTCCCCTACCGGTTCGACGGCGGGGAATGGCGGGACGCGCTGGCCAGGACGACCAGGATGGTGCAGCGCAGATACGGTGCCTGGGGAGCCGACCCGCGCGCCGACCGGTCCTGCTACGTCGCCGTCACCGCCATGGGCGGGCTGATGGGCTACCACGATGGGCCGATCGGCTCCCCGCTGGGCGGGATCTGGGCCGGATTCGCCAAGTGCCTGCCCCGTGAGCTGCCCAACCTCGCGGTGAAAGTCCTGGACGTGGACGCCGTCGGGCAAGCCCGCCTGGCGGAGCTGCTGACGGCCGAGCTGGCGGCCTGGGACCTGTTCGAGATCGGCTACCGGCAGGGGGTCCGCCATGCCTTGGCCGCGCGGCCCAGCCCGGAACCGCCGCCCCGCGTCGAGCTGGGGTCCGATGACGTGGTGCTGATCTCGGGAGGCGCCCGTGGCGTCGGCTTCGCGCTGGCCCGCGGGGTCGCGGAGGAGTTCGGCTGCCGGATCGTGGTGACCGGCCGCGGCGAACTTCCGGCCGACGCCCGCTGGCTGACCATGGACGACGCCGGCTACTCCGAGTACTGCCGGGCCAGAGTGCGCTCCGCCCGCACTGCCAGGGAACTGCGGGACGTACGCGCCGCGCTCAAACGCGAGACCGAGCTGCGGCAGGTCGGCGCGAACCTGGCGGCGGCCCGGCGGGACGGCCTGCGCATCACGTACGAGCCGTGCGACTGCGTGCGGCCGGAGCAGGTCGACGCGTTGTTCGCCCGCATCCCCGAGCCCAGCGTGATCATCCACAACGCGGGCATCGACCTGCCGACCAGGTTGGACAACAAGAGCCCGGAAGAGGTGGTGCGAACGGTCGACGTGAAGGTGACGGGCTTCGCCAACCTCACCCGCGCGGTGCTCCGCGCGCGGCGGGACACGGTCAAGGTCTTCTGCAACGTCGGCTCGCTGGCCGGACGGATGGGCGGCATGATCGGGCAGATCGACTACGCAGCGGGCAACGAAGCCCTGACCAGGCTCGGGTTCTGGGCGCGCAACACCCACGGGCTGCCTGTGCAGACGTTGTGCTGGCCGACCTGGGAGCGGCTCGGGGTGATCGCCAACTATGACGCGGCGGTCCGCTACGTGTCCACTGTCGACCCGGCTGAGGGAGTCAGGCGGTGGATCCGCGAACTGCGCTCAGGCGGCACCGGGGAGGTCATGTTCATCGGCCAGATCGGCAGCGCGCTGGTGCCCACCCAGCTCCGTGGCTTCAGGCTCTTCACCGGGCATCCGGACCTGCCCAGGTTGCACGGGCTCGCGCACTTCCTGGGTGCGGTCGAGCTGTTCGAGCCGTCTCGCGAGCTGCGCAGCAGCGTGGTGCACACACCGGGCGCTCATCCGTGCCTGGCCGAGTTCACCGTCGACGGACGTGCCGCGTTGCCGATCTCGGTGTTGATCGAGCAGGCGTGCTCGGTCGCCGACTGGGTCGTGCCGCCGGACCGCCCGCCCCAGCACCTGGCCGAGGCGCGGGACGTGAAGGTCCGGCTGCCCGCGCTGATCCTGGCCCCGAGCGGTAGCCGGTTCACCACCCGGGCGCTGGGCGAGACCACGGAGCAAGGCTGGAGCGTCCAGGTCACGATCAAGGCCGAGACCGGGGAGACGGCCGCGTCGCTGCGGCTGCTGTACAGGTCGTCGTCGCCGGTGCCTCCGCAGCCTGTGCCGCCATCGGTCGCGCGCGGCGTGCCCCCTTCCGGCGGCCGGCTGGACTGGTCAGGGCTGGTCCTCGGCGCAGGAGACGCGCTGCCCACGGTGACCGCAGCCGATCTGTGGACGTCGCCGTTCCCGCCGGAGCACGGAATCGCTCCCGCCGCGCTCGACGTCATGGTGCGCCAGGCGGGGCCGGTGACAGGCGACGTCGTCGAGATCGCCCGCATCGTGCCGTATCCAGGGGCACAGCAGGTCGACGAGCTTCGTCCGGTCGCCGGCGGCTGGGCCGGGCTGAGATCAGGCCGTCAGGTCCTGTCCGTCGAGGGGGTGGCGGTCGTGCCCGCCGCCTCGTCCTCCGCCGGGAAGCGGGCCACGAGTCCGGAGGCACCGTTCAGTCCTTGACGGGCGCGATCGCGGCCCTCGTCGGCGCTGGTCTGCCCGACGACCCGTTCGTCAGCCTCGAGTCCGTGCACGACCCCGCACGGCCGGTCAAGGACGTCGGCGCCGGGGCCGGGGATACGGACGTCAGGGTGCCGGTCAGCTCGTCATGGGGCGTTCGGTCTGGCGGCGGCCCATGAAGAAGTACACGCCGCGGTCGGTCTGCAGGGCGGTGTGGAACTTCGCGGCCTTGGACTTGGCCGACGAGTTGGCGGTGACGATCGTGATGACCAGGTGCTTGACGTACGCGCCGGTGTAGATCTTGCCGTACGAGTAGCTGCGGTGAGCGCTGCTCCTGCGCCAGGCCACGTTCTTGTCGGCGGTGTTCTTCAGCGCCTTCGCCGCGTTCTTGGTGTCGCTGCTGGAGGGGAACGCCAGGATGATCTGCACCGCCTTGAGATTCCCGCCGTAGGCGGTGTAGGCGAGCTGGATGGCGTTCGCGCAGTTGTTGTCGGCCATCACGCCTTCGGCGTCCACCGGGTCGCACGAGTCGTACGTCCAGCCGCCCACCTTGCGGGCGGCGTACTTCTCGCCCTTCAGTGAGAAGTTCCAGTCGCCGAACTCCGATTCCTCCAGCGGCGCGTCCGCATTGCTGCTCGGCGTGCTCGACGGCTCCGGAGTGTCGCTCGGCGTCGCCGACGGCGGCGAGGACGACGGCGGGGACGACGGCGGGGACGACGGAGGAGCGGAGGTGGGCGGCGCGGACGGTGACGTGGTCGGCTGGGCGATGGGGGGCGGTGCCGGATCGGGGGCGCTGAGATAGGCGTAGGCGCCGTACCCGCCGCCGCCGATGAGGAGCACCGACAGGACGGCGATCACGCCGATGAGCACGGCGTTGTTGTTCCCCCTGCTCGGCGGCGGTGAGCCGTAGGGCGGGGCTCCCATCTGGTTGCCGTAGCCGTACTGCGGGCCCGGGTTCTGGCCGTACTGTCCCTGGTTCTGCCCGTAAGGCTGTCCGTACGGACCCGCGCCCTGGTCGTACGGCTGACCCTGCCCGTACGGGTTCGCGCCCTGGCCGGGTGGGGGGCCGTGGCCGGGCGGCGGGGCGCCTTGACCGGGTGGCGGCCCGTGCCCCTGCCGGCCGGGACCGTACTGGCCGTGCCCCTGCTGGCCGGGACCTTGCGGCCCGGGACCCTGGTGGCCGGGGCCGGGCTGGCCCTGCTGGCCGGGGTGGCCGGGTTGCTGATGGCCAGGGAAGCCGTATCCGGGCGGCGGGGTGCCCTGGCCTGATGGCGGCCCGTACCCCTGCTGCCCCTCTTGCCCCCAGGGCCCATGGGGATGGGGTTGCTGGGGTTGCGGAGGGTGTGCCATCAGTCCATTGTGGGGCACATCCGGCCCTGCATGCTGCAATCACACCATTTTGTCGTCAATGGTGGGGATGAAAGTCCCCAGACCGCGTGCACTTCGCCGGGGAGCACTGCTCGTTGTGGCACGCGTGGATCGAAGGCGTCCTGGAGCCGGGGTTGAGCGCCGCCCGCGCCGGCCACAGGGCTGAGGTGGGTCGCCCCGGACGAGCCGAGCGTCGCGGTCAGGGGCGTGCCCGCTCGGCGTAGCGCCGTAGGTGGGCCGCCGCCGCGGTCAGGTCAGCGGCGGCGGTGGTGCAGGCCGCGAGGTGGGCGTCGATCGCCTCACGCAGCCACCGGGGCGCGAGGCCGTCGGCCTCCAGCCTCGCCCCGATCGTCCGCAGGCGTTCGGCGCAGTCGGCGAGCACGCGGGCGTCGGACTGCAGGACCTGGGCGTGGGCGGCGATCGCCGTGGCATCGGTCGGCATGGCTCCTCCGTACGGTCAGGGGGCGGGCAGGGGTGGTACGGCACGGTCACGGGGCGGGCAGGGGTACGGCGGCGTACTGAAGCATCTGGCGCGTGCCCGCCGACAGGCACAGCAGCGGGCGGGCACCGTGGAGACCCAGCTCGTGCAGCCGGTGGGCCAGCGGGTGAGCCGACCCGGGCCCCACGGCCAGCCGCAGGCGGGGGAGGGGGTGCAGGCGGCCGCGCCCGCGGCTGCGTACGCAGGAGCGCAGCATCTCGCCCGCCGCCCCCGGCGCGTAGCCGACCAGGTCGGGGGCTGGCGCGGGCAGCCCGGGGCCGAGCCGGCCGTGCAGGGTGAGCAGCCGGTCGCCGGGAGCGCCGGCGGCGACGCGTACGCCCCCGGCGGCGAGCCCGAACTCCATCGGCGTCAGCCACGGCTCGCCGCCCCACACCCGCGCACCCACGGCGTGGACGGCGGCGGCGTCGACCACCGAGCCCGCCATGAAGGCGCCGGAACACCGCCGGTCGGCCCTCCGCAGCAGGTCCGCACCACGGAACGGGCCCAGGCGGGCTGACGGGGGACGCCACGGGTCCGGTACAGCGATCCCGACGTGCAGTTCGCGGTAGCCGCCCGCGCTGCTGCGCCGGTTCCAGGCGGCGTGCACGGTGACGAGCGCGCGGCCCGCGACCCCGGCGGCCGGGCGGAGACCACTCCCGTGCAGCAGGCGGACGGCCGCGGCGGCGTCCACGGCGAAGTACGCCGTCAGAGCGCTACCGTCCAGGCACCTGATCGGCAGTTCCACCGGCCCGGCGGAGCCCTCCACGGCGTGGGCCGGCACGGACAGGAAGGGAAAGCCGTCGGGGCGCGGCGCGTCGTCGAACAGCCGGTACGCCTGCGAGCGCACCACCGGCCCCCGGTAGGCCGCCAGCCGCGCCTCCATCTCCTCACGGGCTTCGGGCAGGTCGTCGGCGAGGTTCGCGAGGTAGCGCTCGATGCCGTGGCAGAGCGGGAACAGGTGCGTGGCGTCGGAGTAGTCCACCACGTACCAGCCGGGGTGCGGGTCGACGCAGGCTCCGGCGCCCTGCCCGTCGAGCGTGGGGACGATGTCGTGCTGGTTGGTGACGCTGGCCACCCAGGTGCGGGGGTCGGCGGGCCGTTTGAAGTCGACGGGCGCGCCGACGGCGACGGCGTGGGTGACGGTGAGGCGGGCGCAGAACCCGGCGTTCTGGGCCAGGTTCATGATGGCCGCGCCGCCCGCGCTGTGCCCGACGAGAGCCACCTCGGCGCCCGGCGGCAGGCCGTAGTCGCGCACGGCCGCGGCCAGCCCGCGGCTGTAGGGGTTGCTGTCCAGCACGGCACTGCTGAAGGCGCCGAGCAGGTCCTGCGGTGAGTCGTGGTCGGGCCGCCCGGCCCGCATGCCGGGCGCCTGGACGACGTGCCGCACGACCCCGTCCGGGCCTTCGACGCTCTGGATGAGCACCCGGCCCGTCGTGCCGATCACGCTGATGTTGCGCAGAAAACCGAGCAGGGACGCCTCGGAGCCGAGCCGGGCGGTCTCGGCCGCGTTCAGGTCGGTGCGCCGCGCCGCGCCCGCCCCCGTGTCCAGTACGGCGACGGCCCGGTTGCTGATGCCGGTGATCGGGTCGGCGGTGGCGCGGCCCTCGCCGGTCGCGATCAGCCAGGCGGTGCGGTCGTTCAGCGGGTTCTCGTCGAGCAGCGCCCGCAGCGCGAGGACCTCGCCGAGGATCGGGGCGATCAGGCTGAGCGCGCGTACCGCGCCACGGTCCTTGAGCAGGTCGCGCAGCGCGTGGAGGGACTCCAGGTCGCGGTCGGCGGCGGCCGCCTCGACGAGCCGCCCGACGAGCGGATCGCGGGCCAGCTCGGGATGTTCGGTGGTGACGGCCGCGATCCGCAGCCGCAACGACGTGGCCAGCACGCGGACGGCCAGGCTCTCCTGACCGGCCAGAGAGCCCAGCCGCGCCGCCAGGGTGCCCAGCCGGCCTCCGTCCGGCGCGAACCCGAGCCCTCCGGCGTCGGTGAGGGCGCGCAGCAGGGCGCGATGGGCCGGCAGCGCCGCCGCGGGGGCGTGGGGCAGGGCCGTGAGCAGGGCGCCGTCGGTCAGCGCGGCCGTGGCGTGAACCCCGGCCTGCCTGATGGCGACGGCGATGCCGACGAACTCGCGCGCCGCCTCCCGCAACGACGCCCCAGCGCCTCCCGCGCTGCCGCCCGCGCTGCCGCCCGCGCTGCCGCCCGCGCTGCCTCCCGACCTGCCGACCGCCCGGCCGCCCGGTGTTGCCGCGCCTCCGTCCGCCGTATTGCCCGGCGGGCCGTTCTTCGGCCCGGTCACCGTTCGGGCCGCCGGGTCATGCTGATGAAACGGGGGCGCGGATCCTCGGGGATGTTGCGGTGCAGCACGTCGGACAACGTTCTCGTGGCCGCGATGATCCGTAGTCCCTCGGGGGAGAAGGTCGCGGCGTTGAACACCCGCGGCGCCAGAAGGGGGTTGGTCAGCGCCTGGGAGAACGCGTCGATCGCGATGATCTTCGTGAGCAGCGGCGGGAGGATGGCGTCGGGGGAGCCGGGCTCCTCGGCGAACAGGCCGACGTAGAGGTCCAGGTCGTCGACACCGCGGTAGAGGTCGCGCAGCGCGCCGCTGACCCGCTCGTCACCGGAGACCTGCTCGAACCGGCGCACGCGGGGGAAGCGGCAGTGCCGCCGGTAGCTGTTGTACGGGGCCAGGCCGAGCGCCCGCGAGTCGGCGATGCTCGCCACGTCGACCTCCCTCAGGTGGGGGTCGGTGTTGAACAGCCCGATGCGCCCGGCGCGCTGACGGGAGGCGTCCTCGAAGAGCCGCCCGAGCCCGGGCCCGGGGATGAGCGCGCCGCCGGCCAGGGTCTGCGCCATCGGCAGCTCATGACCTCCCACCTCCAGCCGGGACGGGATCAGGCTGTGCCAGCGGTAGACCAGGTTGAACTCCACCGACGCCCAGTTCTCGCGGTGCCAGGGCGCGCGGGCCAGCATCGCCGTCAGCCGGGGATCCAGCGTGAACCGGAAGTGGTAGGGGGTGATGTGGTTGATGTACTCCTCGACCACCAGCTTGATCAGCAGCACGATGAGGATGTTGCGGGCCGTCTGGAACAGGCGCTCGTCGTCCCAGCGCGGATGGCGTACGGCGAGCAGCCGCGCCACCCTGTTGTGCTCGCGCAGGAACAACACCGTGAGCATGGTGAACCCGATCTGGATGTTGCCCCGGTCGCTCCCGGTCGCGAACAGGGTGTCGCGCTGCCCGTCGGTGAGCTCGTCGAAGCGGATCACGCTCAGCGGCGCGAACTCCGGCTTGATCTTGCCGTTCTCGCACAGGAAGGGCGGGAACTCCCCGCCGTTGATGGTCTGGCTCTTGAGCAGCCCTCCGTCGAACGTACGCAGCGCCGCCGAGGCCGTCTCGTCGAGGCCGTAGAGCTGGTTCAGGTCGATGTGGTGGTTGGAGGTGTTCTTGCGCGGATCGCGCGGGACGTTGGTGTCGCCGCGCAGGAAACCGTCGGTGAACCACTGGGCGAAGTAGGCGAACAACACCGTGGAACGCGGACAGGGGATCATCGTCTCGCCGCGGGCGAACAGGTCGGCGGCCTGCTCGGGGGACGGCCGGTTCGCCTCGGGCACGGGGAGCGGGGGCAGGTGCCTGCCGCTGTAGGTGCGGTCGGTCAGCGAGAGCCACGAGGTGTAGCCGGCCATCGTGCTGAGCGGCTCGGGCCGGGGCGGCATCTCGCGGACCGCGCTGTCGATCAGCGCCGCGTTGAGGCGCCGCCGCAGCGACGGCACGGACTGCACGGCGTCCCAGAACGGTTTGCCGCCGGTCAGCGCCAGGAACCTGAGCCGGTTGACGACCCCGTCGGTGGCGGCGCTGCGCGCCCTGCTGGTCGTGCTGCTGGTCGTCATCGTCACCCTTCCTGGCCCGCGGGGCCGAACGCGAGAACGTAGCGGTCGGGGAAGATCCCGGCCGATCTGGTGAGGACGCCCTCCGGCGGCGGGACCGGGCGTACGCCGGGGCGCAGCAGCAGCCGGCGTACGACCTCGCAGACCACCACGGCGGCGAGGTGCACGCCCAGGCAGGAGTGGTGGCCGTGGCCGAAGAACAGCCGATGGTGGCGCGGCCGGTCGATGCGGAACTCGCCGGGCTCGGGCACCACGTCCGCGTCGAACATGGCCGAGGCCGGCGCGGCCAGCACGAACGTGCCGGCGGGGATGAGCGTGCTGCGCGGGGTGCCGGCGGCCAGGACGTGGTCACGCTCGCAGACGCGGGGCAGCAGCTTGAAGAACGGGTTGAACCGCAGCGCCTCCCACACGTACGGGTCGAAACGGGTGGGATCGGCCGCGGCCTCGACGGCCCGCGCCAGCACCTGCGGGCGCACAAGCAACTGCTCGACCGCCTCGGCCATGGCTCCCGGCCCGCTCTCCACGAAGCCGAGCGGCAGGCCGGCCATGTTGACGACGATGCGCTCGTCGTCCAGCTCGAGCCCGGGAGGCAGGCTCGTGCGGGCGAGCCGGGTGAAGACGTCGTCGGGCAGGTCGTGCCCGGCACGCAGCGCCGCCCGGAGCTCGGGGAGCCGGTCGCGCAGGTAGGCCGTCAGCTCCGCGCCCGCGCGCACCGACTCCTCCTGGACCGCGGGGTCGCCTGCGTAGTTGGCGAAGCAGTCGGTGACGATCGCCCGCGTCCACCGCGACAGGGTGCCGGGGTCGGGGCCGGGCAGGCCGAAGTAGTCGGCGCACACGCCGAGGGCGACGTGGCGGAACAGCGCGTGAACGGCTTCGATCCGGCCGTCCGGCAGCGCGGCGTCGAGGGCCTCGTCGGCCAGCCGCCCCGCGAGCGCGCGCACGCGTACGGCGTCGCCCGGGTCGAGCATGACCCGCATCAGGCCCTTCTCCCGCCAGTTCGTCGGGGTCGCGTCCCTGCTCAGCATGTAGGGGCCGTTGAGCGCGGCGTCCAGGCGCGGCCCGAAGGCGCGTACGGAGAAGACCGACTCGTGGGAGAGCACCTCGCTCACGTCGGCGAAGCGCGTCACGACCGTGAAGGCGGGCGTGACGAAGACGGGCCGCCGCTCGCGCAGCTCGGCGAACAGGGTGCGCCACTCGGTGCGCATCCACTGCTGGACGAGCCCGAACGCCGCCATCGGATCACGAGCCAGCGCCTCGTCGTATCTGTCCAGATGGCCGCTCGTCGTCGCCTGATCGGCAGCACCCATGCCGTTGGCCCACCTTCCCCTGAAGCCGGAACGAACAGAGATCATCACGTTGTGTAGCCACAATCTAGACAGGATGCGGCTGCTACCGTCCGGAGTGTTTTGACTCCACTTGGTGATGTGCTCGTCACCCGCAGGCCATAGCCGCAGGCCCGCGGCCCGGTCATCAATGGGGAGGCCTGTCGTCCTCACCGATCACGGAGGCACTGTGAACGCGTCACCCACCCCGCGGTCGGGCTCGGGCACGGCGGAGACGGTGACGCTCACCACCGGCCGCCGCGCGGCCTACCTGATCGTCCTCGTGGTGCTCCCCGTGCTGCTCCTGGCCCTCGCCGTGCCCGCCCTGTGGGGATGGGGCATCGGCCCGCGCGACCTGGCCATCGCCGTCGTGATGTACCTCGTGAGCATCTTCGGCATCGCCATCGGCTACCACCGGCTGTTCACCCATCGCGCCTTCAAGTGCCGCAGGCCGCTGCGGATCGCGCTCATGCTGGCCGGCGGCATGGCGGTCGAGGGGCCCGTCTCCCTGTGGGCGGCCGAGCACCGGCGACACCACAAGTACGCCGACCGCGAGGGCGACCCCCACTCCCCGTGGCGCTACGGCGACGACGGCTGGGCCCTGCTGAGGGGCATGGCGCACGCCCACGTGGGCTGGTTCTACACCGCGCGCCTGCGCTCCAGCCGCCGCCACTGGGTGCCGGACCTGCTGGCCGATCCGGACGTCCGGCGGTTCGACGCCGCCTACCCGGCCGTCGTGGCGCTGTCGTTCGCGCTGCCGGCCGCGGCGGGCGGGTTGTGGTCCATGTCGTGGGCGGGCGCCTGGTCGGCGTTGTTCTGGGGCGGGCTCGTCCGCTACGCCGTGGTCCACCACGTCACGTGGTCGGTCAACTCGATCGCGCACACGTTCGGCGAACGGCCGTTCCTCACCAGGGACCGCTCGTCGAACGTGTGGTGGGTGGCGCTGCTGACGCTGGGCGAGGGCTGGCACAACTGGCACCACGTCGAGCCGGCCTGCGCCCGGCACGGGGTGCTCAAGGGCCAGCTCGACCCGAGCGCGCGGCTGATCCGCTGGTTCGAACGCGCCGGCTGGGCGTACGCCGTGCGCTGGCCCGACCC
>NZ_SMLD01000422.1:0-401 GCF_004352805.1 Nonomuraea mesophila | reverse complement strand
GGCGAAGATGGACGCCCCGCTGGCGATCGCATGGTCGCGCCCTCTTCCTGAGGGCGTGGAGCCGTCCACGGTGACCGTGTCGAAGGATGCTGCGGGGCGCTGGTTCGTGTCCCTGCTGGTCGAGGAGGAGATCAGCCCGCTGCCGCCCGTTGCGGAAAACGTGGGGATCGATGCTGGGATCACGGCGCTGGCCACGCTTTCCACCGGCGAGAAGATCGTCAATCCTGGTCACGAGCGCCGCGACCGGCGCAAGCTGGCCAAGGCTCAGCGGGCGCTGGCCCGCAAGGCCAAGGGGTCGGCCAACCGCGCCAAGGCCCGGGCCAGGGTCGCCAAGGTGTACGCCCGGATCGCCGACCGTAGAAGGGATCACCTGCACAAGGTCACGACACGGCTTGTTCGCG
>NZ_SMLD01000053.1:0-52840 GCF_004352805.1 Nonomuraea mesophila | reverse complement strand
GGCGGTGGTCGGTGGGGGCAGGTCAGGCATCGGTCTTTCCTGAGACGAGGTCGTGTGCGACGGCGCCGGCCCCGACCACGCACACCCCCGCGCCGAGCTGTGCGAGCTCGATGCGGGCGGCGCGGGCGGCGGGAGGCATGGCGTCCCTGGCGACGGCGGCGGTGACGGGGTCGAGGAGCCGGGCTCCGGAACGGGTGACGCCGCCGCCGAGGACGACGAGTTCCGGTTCGAACGCGTTCACCAGGTCGGTGATCGCGGTGCCGAGCGCTTCCGTGGTCTCGTTCCAGATCTCGGTGGCCAGCGCGTCACCGGCGGCCGCCGCGAGGGAGACGTCCTCGGCCGTCGGGAGCTCGATGGCGGACAGGGACGAGGTACGTCCCGCGGCGATGGCCTCGCGGGCGCGTTCGGCGATGGAGGTGCCGGACGCGTACGCCTCGAGGCAGCCCCGCCGGCCGCAGGAGCAGGCGCGCCCGCCGGGCCGGACCATGACGTGGCCGAGTTCGCCGCCGTTGCCGGCCGCGCCCCGGTGCAGGCGCCCGCCGATGACGGCGCCGCCTCCGACGCCGGTGGACACGGTGAGGTAGAGCATCGTGGAGGTGCCGCGGCCCGCGCCGTGGCGGTGTTCGCCCAGCGCGGCGGCCGTGGCATCGTTCTCAAGCGCCGACGGCACGCCGTACGCCTCCGTCGCCATCGCGCCGATGGGGATGTCGATCCACCCCGGCAGGTGCGGCGGGCATTCCAGCACTCCGGCGGCCGCGTCGAGCGGCCCGCCGCAGGAGATGCCGACGGCCGCCACCTGGGGCACGCCCGCCTCGGCGATGGCCTTCCTGCCCAGGTCGAAGAGCCTGGACAGCACCCGCCGCGGCCCGTCGTCCCTGAGGGTGGGGGCGAGTTGCCAGCCGTGGATCCGGCCGTCGCCCGTGACGACGCCGGCGGCGAGTTTGGTGCCGCCGATGTCCAGCGACAGAACGGGGGGAAGATCGTGCTCCATTGGGCCTCCGACGGGAACGCGCGTCACACAGGGGCCGTGTGACATCGTTCCCACACGGGATCCTAGGACGACCTTTCCCCGCGGGTCAACGCGACATATGCCGAAATGTCAGACCGCGGGGGGTGGTGCGGTGGACTCGCGGCTGATCAGCCGCACGTTGAGGACCGTGGTGACGGAGTCGGCGTCGGGCATCTCGATCCGCTCCGACAACCGGCGTACGGCGGTCGCGCCGAGCCCGTAGGTGTTCTGCGAGACCGCGCTGACCGTGGGCGAGACCATGCTCATCCAGGGCGCGTCGTCGAAGGCGACGAGGCTGATGTCGGCGGGCACCCGCAGCCCCAGCTCGCCGATCGCCCGCCAGACGCCCTCGGCGAGCACGTTGTTGGCCGCGAAGACGGCCGTGGGCCGGTCGGGCCCGCGCAGCATGTCGAAGGCCCTGCGGCGGGAGTCGGCGACGTCCCAGCCCGACGAGACGACCAGTTCGGGCTCGACCTTGATGTCGCCGGCCGCGAGCGCCTCCAGATAGCCCTGGTAACGCTCGTAGCCGGTGGTCCAGTCGGTCTCGTCGATGAACAGCGCGATCCTGCGGTGTCCCAGTTCGACCAGGTGGGAGGTGGCGGTGCGGGCGCCGACGCGGTTGCCCACCACCACGCCGTCGGTCGAGCCCGCCGCGAACTGCCGGTCGACCTCGACGACCGGGATGCCATGGGTGCTCAGGTAGGTGGAGACGGCCGAGGAGTTGGGCGTCACGACCACGCCGGCCACCCGGAGCGCGACGAGTGCCTCCGCGGCCTCGCTCTCCGCCTCGGCCGACAGGCTCGTGTCGGCCAGGACCATCGTGTAGCCGCGTTCGCGGGCCTCCCGGCTCGCCCCCGCGGCCAGCTCCGCGTAGAACGGGTTGCGCAGGTCGCTCACCAGGACGCCGACGGACCTGCTCACCTGCTGTTTGAGGGTGCGGGCCATCACGTCGGGGACGTAGCCGAGTTCGGCCGCAGCCCGCAGCACCCGCTCGCGTACGTCACTGGCCGCGTAGCCGCGGCCGGTCAGCGCCCGGGAGACGGTGGAGCGCGAGACTCCGGCGGCCTCCGCGACATCCTTGATCGTGGGACGCCGCGAACGACCAGGGGACGGGCGCCGCTCCATGGTCATCGAAGGCCTTCCCCGACCACGTCGACCAGCGCCTCGGCGTGCTGCCCGAGGCGCAGATCGCCGATGGTCACATCGACGGCGAGGCGTACGCGGCGCCGCGGCACGTCGTCGGCGCCGAGACGGAGACGCACCTGATCCATACCCCCTCCGTCCAGCCTTAGCGTCGAAGACCCGCTTTCGCGGCGCCAGCCCGGTGGAACGACCGGCTCCACCGTGACCGTCGCCTTGCCCGGCCACGGGTTGCGCACCGTGGCCGTCAGCGTGATCTCGCCCCCGGCGGGGACGCTCGAATAGTAAGGGGTCAGGCGGCACAACACCGTGTCGGCCCCCACGTCGAGCCGGTCGAGCGGGAGCAGGTCGTGGTGGAGGGCGACGAGTTCCTCCCCGCGCTCGGTGAGCATGCGCAGGTAGTCGTCGTCGACCCAGCGGGGCCGCCAGTGGCCGCTGACCATGAGGTCGGGGCGGAGCCGCCGGTAGAGTGCGGCGCTCCCGCGGTAGTCCTCGATCCTGAACCGGTTCTTGTACTGGAAGTTCAGGATCTCCTGGCGTTCACCCGGGACACCGCTGCCGTCCTGCTGGTCGCCGGTGACGAGCACCCGATGCCCGTCCACCTCGAACTCGTACGCCGCCGCGTACAGCGTGTGCCCCGGCAGGTCGTGCACGGTGATCTCGTACTCGTGCCAGCGCACCGTCTCCCCCAGCCCCAGCACCCGGTCGGCGGGGATGGGGTCGAACCACTGGCAGGGCAGGTCGTGGTGGAGGGGCGTGGCCAGGATCGGGGCGATGTGGGACGGCGCCCAGATCTCGGTGCCCTCGACGTCGCGCAGCAGGGGCATGCCGGCCACGTGGTCGTCGTGGTAGTGGGTGGGCAGCGCGGCCTCGACCTCGGTGACGCCGTGCAGCTCGCGCAGGGCGGGCAGCGACGCCAGCCACGGCCGGCGGGCCTCACGCGCGGTGCTGCTCACCAGGCCGGTGCACATGTCGTAGCCGAAGTCGAACACCATGGCCGCGCCCGACTCCGACAGCAGGACATAGCTGTAGGACTGGCTGCTCCTGTTCATCAGCAGGTGCGGGGTGACCTCGATGAACGGTTCGGCCAGCAGCCCGCGCACGTTCCAGGGGTGCGGGCGGCGGAAGTCGACGTAGCGCTGCATCGCCGCGGACAGCCGGGTGAGGGCGTCCGCGGGGTCGGTCATCGGCTCGCCGTGCGAGGGCAGCAGCACGTCGGGCCGCTCCCGCTGGAGCAGCTCCGAGCTCAGCACCACCATCGCGGGGCCCTCGTTCTCGGTGTAGGACCACTGGGTGGCGGCCAGCGACCACACCTTCCCCGGGGCGTAGATCAGGTCGCCGGTGAAGGCGGCCCTGGTGCCGCCGGTCTCCACGAGGTAGCTGACGGAGCCGGGGGTGTGACCGGGGGTGGGCACGGCGCGGACGTCCACGCCGCCGTAGCGGGCCGTGCGGTATTCGGGCACCACGCCGTCCACCCGCACCGGCTCCAGCAGCGAGAAGCGGTCGTCGCGCAGGTCGTAGTCGTTGCTGATGCGCCGCCCCTGCCACATCTCGCCGACCTTCTCGAACAGGTCGCGCTCGACCGGCGGCACGTGCACGGCCACGTCGGCCTCGACCGCCTTGGACAGGCCTTGCGCCTGGTCACGGTGGTGGTGTGTCATGAGAACGTCGGTGAGCCGGTCGAGGCCGAGCTCTCCCAGAAGGTCGAGCACCCGGCCGGAGCCGAAGTCGATGGCGATCCCGGTGCGTTCCGCTCCCGGCCGGGCGGGAGCCGCGATGACATAGACGTGGCAGGTGTCCAAAATTCGGAACACCCCGGGCAAAACTTCGGTCACATCCTCACTCACGGGGCGTGATTCTATCCGGTATCGTTCCCACAATGCATGCCCTGGACTGGATCGTCCCCCTTCCGAAAACACTCACGACCGGCCGATCGCACGTCGACCTCAGCGGATGCCGCATCCAGCCCGGCCCCTCCACCGCCACCGCCGCGTTGCGCGCCCTCGAACCGGCGGACGCGCCCGCGGGGCGGCCAGGGACGGGCGAGCCGGTGACGGTGGAGGTCCGGGTGGACGCCGGGACGGAGCTGCCGCCGGAGGGCTACACGCTGAGCGCCGCCCGTGACCGGGTGCTGATCGTGGGCGCGGACCCGGCGGGCGCGTTCTACGGCGCGCAGACCCTGCTGGCCCTCGCCGGGTCCCCGTCGTCGTGCCCGGAACATCGGGTGTGCGTGCCGGAGGCCGAGATCCGCGACTGGCCCGACCTGCCGCTCCGGGGCACCATCGAGGGGTTCTACGGCACCCCGTGGACCCACGCCGACCGCATGGAACACCTGCGCTTCTCCGGCAGGCACAAGCTCAACGCCTACGTCTACGCCCCCAAGGACGACCCGTTCCACCGGGAGCGGTGGCGGGAGCCGTACCCGGAGGAGGAGCTGGCGAGGCTGGCCGAGCTGGTGGCGGAGGCGGCGGCGCGGCACGTCAGGTTCGTGTTCGCGCTGAGCCCCGGCCTGTCCATGGTCTACAGCGACGCCGGCGAGCGGGCGGCGCTGCGGGCCAAGGCCGAGCAGGTGTGGGAGGCGGGGGTCAGGGAGTTCGCGCTGCTGTTCGACGACATCCCGCCCGAGCTGCGGCATGAGCCCGACCGGCGGGAGTTCGGCACGGAGGAGGGCGCGAGCGCGAGCGCCCACGCGGCCGTGTGCCGCGACTTCGCCGCGGAGTTCCTCGCCGCACGCGGGGCCGACCGGCCGCTGACCATGGTGCCCACCGACTACGCGGGCACCGGCGCGACGGCCTACCGCGACCGGCTCGCCGCCGAACTGCCGCCGGACGTGCTGGTCTGGTGGACCGGGCCCGACATCGTGGTGGGCGAGATCTCCGCGCGGGACATGACGGCCGCCGCGGCCTCCTACGGGCACCGGATCGCCCTGTGGGACAACTTCCCCGTCAACGACTTCGACTTCGACCGGGTCTTCCTGGGCCCGCTGACCGGCCGGGCGACCGAGCTGGACGGCGTCCCGCTGGAGGGCGTCACGGCCAACCCGATGGTGGAGGCGGCGGCGTCACGGATCGCGCTGACGACCGTGGCCGACTACGCCTGGCATCCGGCGGCCTACGATCCGGCCCGCTCGCACGAGCGGGCCGTGCGGCTGCTGCCGGGCGCCACGGAGCTGCTGCCGCTGGTGGAGGCGTGCTCGTCCTGGCCGCCCGGCGCCGACCAGAGCCCGGTGCTCACCTCGCTGTGCGCTGCCGCGCTGAAGGGCGAACCTTCAGAACGGCTGCGCGCCGAACTGACCCGGCTGGCCGGGCTGCCGGTGGACGTACCGGGTCCGATCGCCGCCGAGCTGTCCCGCTGGGTGGCGGCCGCCAAGGACATGGCCGCGGCGGGCCTGGCCGCCCTCGACCTGCTCGGCGCCGCCCCGGACGCCCGTTCCGCCCAGGCCCCCGCCGTGGCGCGGGCGCTGGCACGGGCCGAGGAGCACCAGGCGAACGTCCTGCGCCGCGTGATCCCGCCGTTCGTCCGCGCCGCCCTGGAATCCGCCCTGGAACAGGCCGGCCCCTGACCGTATCCCTCACCATCCCGGCCTGCCCACTGCCCGCACCTGCCCGCCCGCGCCGTCACGGCGGCGCGGGCGGACTCACAGGGCGAGCACCTGGCCGGCGGCGGACAGCTCGTCCTGCAGGGCGGTGACGTCGATGTCCTGCACGGCCTCGCCGCCGCCCGCCGCCCGCGCCGCGGCGAGCCCGGCGGCGTGGCCGAGCATCTGGTACTGGACCTCCATCCGGATGGAGGAGAACGCCACGTGCGAGGCCGACACGCAGACCGGCACCACGAGGTTGGCGCATTCCTCCCGCCGGGGCACGAGCGCCGCGTACGGGATCTGGTAGGGGGCGACCCCCACCGACAGGTAGCCCTCGGTGACGACCATCGGCACCGGGTCGGGGTGCTCGTACACCCACCGCCAGGTCCGCTGCACCTCGCGGATGTCGAGGTGGTACGACCCCATCGCGATGACGTCCTCCTGCGGGCGGCTGTGCACGAGGTCGTGTTCCGTCAGGTGCCTGTCCCCCAGCATGCGCCGCGCCTCGCGCACGTACAGCTGGTGGGGCAGGTGACCGGTGTCGCCGAACTCGTCGGGCGGCAGCCCCCAGCGCCCCAGCTCGGCCCGCACGCTCGCGGGCACCTCGGGATCGTGGGAGAGGAAGTACAGCAGGTCCTGGGCGTGGTGCAGGTGGTGCAGCCGGATGCGTTCGCGCTCACCGGGACCGGCCTCCGGATAGTCCCAGGCGGAGCGGTCGAGCACGCTGAGGGAGAACGGCCCGAGCGAGTTGCCGTCGCACTTGCCGTTCGGGAGGTTCGGCGCCAGTCCGACGAGCCGTCCTGCGCGGGGCTCGACGCCCTGCTCGCGCCAGTGCCGGAACAACCGCCGCCCGAGCTCCCAGTGCTCCTCGTCGTAGCCGGGCCGGCGCTCGATCGGGATGCGGTCGGGGGCGCTGGTCAGGCAGACGCGGTAGCCGTACGACATGACGCCGCCGTCGCCCTCGCCCACCTCGGCCATGGGCCCGTCGGCGACCTGCGGCAGGAGCGTGCCGTCGGCGCGGAACGGCGAGATCCACGGCGGGAAGTTGTGCATGCCGGGCACGACCTCGCGGCGCCCGGCGAAGCTCTCCCCGTGCAGCGTGCGGTCCTCCCTGCCGACCCGGTACGACACGCCGGCGGCGGCCATCAGGTCACCCTCGTAACCGGCGTCCACGAAGGCGCCGGCGCCGTAGTCGCCCTGAGGGGTGACGACGGAATAGATGCGTTCGCCCGAGGTGACCACCGTGCGGAGCGGGGCGTCGTACACGACCTCCACGCCGGCGCGTTCCAGCCACGACAGGAAGATGGCCTCGGCGACGTGCGGCTCGGGACCCGCGTAGTGGCCGGGCTCGACCCCGTAGGCGGCGGCGACGGCCCGGCGGAACTCGGCGGCCATCCCGCCGAGCACGCGCGCGTCGCCGATGTCGGTGTAGCCGAGCCCGCCCGAGGTCATGCCGCCGACGTGCCGGCCGGGTTCGAGCAGCACGGTGTCGAGGCCGCGGCGGGCGGCGGCGACGGCGGCGCACACGCCCGCGGACGTCGCACCGTACACGACCACCTCGGCCTGCCTCATCGCCGCCACCACGTCGCCACCTGGCGCAGGTCGTCGCCGGTGATCTGCTCGCCGGTGTTGTCGATGGACTCGACGTAGTACAGGGCGGGCACGCCGAGCGAGGGCTGCTCCCGCGCGTACGCGAGCCAGTCGGCCCTGCTGGGCATGGGCCACTGGTCGGTGTCGACGAGGTGTTCCGGCATGGCGTGCGCGGCCACCGCGTGTCGGAAGCGGAGCTGGTCGACGGCGGGCACGGGCTCGCCGCGGGCGTCGAGCTCCAGCACGTCGTTGAGCCTGATCATGTCGGTGACGTCCCCGAACGCGGGGTGCGGGGTGTGGGTGATCATGAGGGCGTCGGGTTTGACGCGCTTGGCGGCGGCGTACATGGTGGCGAGCAGCTCGTGCAGGAGGGAGAACCCCCAGGTGGAGCCGTACGCCTTGAGGTGCGACCCGCTGGGGAACCACTGCGTGAAGTCGATCTTGAATCCGTCGGCGTCGAGGTCGCCGAGCAGCCGCCGCATGATCTCGCCGATCCTGCGCCGGTAGGCGGGGTTCGACGGGTCGGCGGCCACGGCTCGGCCGGCTGCGTCGGTCACGCACTCCTCGGCGGGCAGGCCGTCGGGCGACCACGCGCGCCACCACAACAGCACCCGCTGCCCGCGCGCGTGCCGGTCGGCGATCCATTCGCGCAGTCCGGGCCACTTGGCGGGGTCGGGCTCCTGGTTGCCGTAGGTGAGCTGCCACCGGTCGTCGATGACGACGGTGGCGGGCACGACGCCGTGCTCCTCCAGCCTGGCCAGCCACTCGTCGTAGAGGTCCTGCCGGGACAGCTCGACCGGGGAGCGTCCGGCGGCCCGCGCGCACTGGGCGCCCCAGCCGCAGAAGATGGTCCCGCTCCACCAGTCGTGCCGCTCCGCGACCGGGCCCTGGGGGGCCAGGCCGTGCTCCACGAGGTCCTCCCGGTGGTGGGAGACGGCCTCCCAGGGGGACGACGCCGCGCGGAAGACCACGGCCGGCGACGTCCACGCGCCGCTCACCGCCGTCTGGCACTCGTAGTCGAAGCGCAGCAGCGCGCCGCCATCGAGGGGTTCGTACCGGAGCTCGGTGAAGGTCAGGTCCGCGATCCCGGCGCGCACCGACGCCCCGAGCCAGGGGCCTTCCGGTACGGAGGTCGCGCCCCCGTCGGGCTCCCCCTTGCCGAAGGCGAGAGCCAGCGGCGGCGGCGAGAAGACGGCGTGCAGGCGGCCCGGCGAGGCGTCGCCGATCACGGTGAGGGCGAGCGGCGCCGACGCCGGCCGCACCACGTGCACGGGGTGCGTGGGCGTGGGGTTGAAGACGCCGCGGGCGTGCACCCCCGAGCGGAACGTGCCGGCCGCGCGGGTGTTGAGCACCGCCCGCCCGCCGAGCAGCGTCACGTCGCCGATCACGCCGTCGCCCTCGACCCGCACCTCCAGCGCGATCGTCTCGGGGGTGCAGGTGAGGCGGACGGTCTTGGCCTCCCACGCGGTCGAGCGCTGCGGGAAGTCGAAGACCGCCACGTCGCCGCGCTCGGCGAGCACGGGCGGCAGGGTCTCGTACGTCTCGTCGCGGTCGCTCCTGGTGGCGACGGAGGCGATGAGACTGAGGGTCATCCAGCCTTCCAGCTCGGCGCTGGGGTCGGTGCGCGAGACGGTCAGCCGGTAGTGCCCGCTGTCCAGGTGGTAGGCGGTGTCCGTGGTGGTGATCCGCATGGTCTAGCCGTAAGCCTCGATCCTGGGCAGGGCGGGGGCGGTGCCGCCCCCGGCGATGAGCCGGGCGTAGTAGCGCCCGGAGTCCTTGATCGTCCGGGCGCCGGTCGCGTGGTCGACGTGGACGAGCCCGAATCTGGGCCGGTAGCCCAGCGCCCACTCGAAGTTGTCCATGAGCGACCAGTGGAGGTAGCCGCGCACGTCGGCGCCCGCGTCGATGGCCTCGCCGACGGCCGCGACGTGGTCGCGCAGGAAGGCGATCCTGCGCTCGTCGTGGACCTGGCCGTCGTGGGAGGGCGTGTCGCCGAAGACGCCGCCGTTCTCGGTGATCATCAGCGGCGTTCCGGGGAAGCGGCGGCTCAGGCCGATCAGCAGGTCGCGCAGCGCGCCCGCGTTGATCTCCCAGCCTTCGTCGGTCCGCGCCACGTCGCCGCTGGGCCCGACGACCCGCCAGGGGAACGGTCCCGGCGGCGCCGCCGCCATGACGCGCCTGGTGTAGTAGTTGACGCCGAGGAAGTCGCTGCGCCCGCCGATGGCGGCCTCGTCGCCGTCCCGGATGAAGTCCAGGCCGTGGCCGAGCGCCCGCTCCCAGTGCCCGCGCATGTCGGCGGGATAGCCGCCGGCGAGCAGCGGGTCGAGGTACCACCGGTTGACGTAGCCGTCGGAGCCGGTGGCGGCGGCCCGGTCGGCCTCGCTGCCGGTGGCCGGGTCGCAGGGGAAGAGGCTGAGCGCCGAGCCGGCCAGCACGCCGGGATGGGCGTGCAGCACGTCGGCCGCCGCGCCGTGGCCGAGCAGCACGTGGTGCCCGGCCTTGACGGCCGTGCCGAGGTCGGCGACCCCGGGGGCGTGCAGCCCGAGCTGGTAGCCGAGCAGCGCGATGATCCACGGCTCGTTCTGCGTGATCCACCAGGTGACGCGGTCGGCCAGCCGCGCGGCGACCGCCTCGGTGTAGGCGGCGAAGGCGGACACGGTGGCCCGCTCGGCCCAGCCTCCGGTCAGCGCGGAGGGCATGTCCCAGTGGTTGAGCGTGAGCACGGGCTCGGCGCCGGCGTCGAGCAGCGCGTCGGTGAAGCGCTCGTAGTGGTCGAGCGCCTTGGGGTCGGGGTGCACGCCGTCGGGCATGACCCGCGACCAGCCGGTGGAGAACCGGTAGGCGCGCAGCCCGAGCTCCTTGACCAGCTCGACGTCCTCACGCCAGCGCACGTAGGAGTCGCACGCCCGCGAGCCGTCGCCGCCGCCCTCGACGGCGCCGGGCCGGCGGCAGAACACGTCCCACACCGACTCGCCCCTGCCGTGGTGGCCCTCGATCTGGTACGCGGACGTGCCCGCGCCCCACAGGAATCCGCCGGGGAAGCTCATCCCTTGCTCCCGGTGGTCGCGATGCCCTTGACGAAGTGCTTCTGGCCGAGGAAGAACAGGATGATCATCGGAATGGTGGTGATCACGCTGGCCGTCATGACGATCTCCCAGTGCCACTCGCCGCCGAACCCGAACTGGTCGAGCAGCGCCTTCAGCCCGCGCGGCACGGTGAACGTGCTGGAGTCGCGCAGGTAGATGAGCGGCCGCATCAGGTCGGTCCAGGCCGCCTGGAACTCGAACAGCAGCGTCACCACGACGGCCGGCTTGCACAGCGGCAGCGCGACCCTGGTGAAGATCTGCCAGTTGTTCGCGCCGTCGATCTTCGCCGCCTCGAACGGCTCGCGCGGCAGCCCGAGGAAGAACTGGCGCAGCAGGAAGATGTAGAAGGCGCTGCCGAACAGGTTCTGCGCCCACAGCGGGGTCAGCGTGCCCACCATGCCGAGGGAGTTCCAGATGAGGAACACCGGGATCATGGTCACCGCGCCCGGCAACATCATGGTGCCGAGCACGACGCTGAACAGCGCGCCCCTGCCGGGGAAGCGGAAGTAGGCGAAGCCCCACGCCACCATCGCGCTCGTGATCGTCACGGCGACCGCCGCCAGCACGGTCACGAACAGCGTGTTCACCATCCACAGGGCCAGCGGCGCCTCCTGCCAGACCTGGATGTAGTTGTCGAAGGTGAACGTCTCGGGGATCAGCCGGTGGTCGAACACCTCGCTGCGCGGCTTGAAGGAGGCGCTGAGCAGCCAGACGAACGGGTAGATGAACGCGATGGCGAACGCGCTCAGCGCGGTCCAGATCAGGATCAGCCGGGCGCGCCTCACGGGTTCCCCCCTTCGTAGTGGACGAACCGCCTGGTCACCAGGATCTGCACGACCGTGATCGCCATGATCACGATGAACAGCAGCCAGGCCAGGGCCGAGGCGTAGCCCATGTGCAGGAACTCGAAGGCCTGCTGGAACAGGTAGATGGCGTAGAACAGCGCGGCGTCGTTGCTGTAGGTGGTGTTGCCCGAGCCGAAGAAGGCGGTGTACGCCTCCGTGAACGACTGCAGGGCGTTGATGCTGTCCACGATGAACAGGAAGAACAGGGTGGGGCTGATCATCGGCACGGTGATCCGCAGCGTACGCCGCCACCAGCCGGCCCCGTCGACGACGGCGGAGTCGTACAGCTCCTGGGGGACGCCGCGCAGCGCGGCCAGGATGATGACCACCGACGAGCCGACGGTCCACAGGCTCATCAGCACCAGGCCGGGCTTGACCCAGTTCGGGTCGGTCGTCCAGGCGGGGCCGTCGATGCCGAAGATGCCGAGGAAGCCGTTGATCAGGCCGCTCTGCCCGTTGAACAGCATCAGCAGCAGGATGCCGACGGCGACCGGCGGCGTCATCTTGGGCAGGAAGAAGGCCGTACGGAAGAAGCCGGTGGCCTTCGTGGCGCTGTTGAGCAGCAGCGCCAGGCCAAGGGAGACGATCAGCTGGGTCGGGACCGACATCACCATGAAGATGAACGTGTTCCTGAGCGCCAGGCCGACCTTGGGATCCTCGAAGAGGGTCCGGTAGTTCTCGAGCCCGACGAACGACGGGTCGTTGATCACGTCGTAGTCGGTCAGCGACAGGTAGGCGCTGTTGATGACGGGCCACGCGGTGAAGATCAGGAAGCCGAGGATCCAGGGGCTGATGAACAGCAGCGCCGCCCGGGTCTCGACGAACCGCATGGACTTCCGGAACAGGGGCCGGGAGTGGGATCGGGAGCGGGGCATCTCAGTTCGTACGCTTCGTCCAGCCGGCCCATGCCTCGTCGAGCGCCTTCTGGGCGTCCTGCTGGGCCTTGTCGAGTGCGGCCTTCGGCTCGTCCTGGCCGTTGAGCACCCGGTTCACGGCGCCCTGCCAGGCGTCCTTGAACTCCTTGTCGGCCGGGTTGGCGGGAAGGCTGAAGGTGTTCGCGTTGGCCTCGTAGATGGCCTTGACGCCGGCGTCCCAGGTCTCACCGCCCGAGGTGAGCATCTTCTCGATCTCCGCGTCGGCCTTGACGTTGCCGGTGAGCACGCCGGTGAACGGCTTGCCGTCGGCCTTGCGCTTGTCCAGGCGGGCCTGGGCGGCGGCCTTCCAGGTGTCGACGAGCGTCATGGTCTTGGCGAAGCGGCAGGCGGCGCCGGGGTTCTTGGAGCCCTTGGGGATGGCCCACGACGAGCCGGACGAGTAGGCCAGGGGCTCGCCCTGCGGGGTGCGGAAGGTGTCGAACACCAGGGGCGCCTTGGGCGAGACGTCGTTGAGGACGTTGACGTACCACTGCTCCATCGGCATGGCGCCCAGCTCGTTCTTGGCGAACTGGTTGCCCTTGCCGAAGAAGTCGGCGGAGTCGCGCACGGCCTTGACCTTGGCGAAGCCGCCCTGCGCGGTGTAGATGCCGACGGCGAACTCCAGCGCCTTGACCACGGCGGGGCTGTTGAGCTGGGCCTTCCTGCCGTCGGCCGACAGCAGGTCGGCGCCGTTGGCCTTGGCCCACAGCGGCAGGAACTCCGGCAGCTTGCTGTCGTAGCCGATCACCTTGAGCTTGCCGCCCGGGGCCTTGACGAGTTTCCTGGCCGCCTCGGTGACCTTGCTCCAGTCGGAGCCGTTGACGTCCTCGATCGTCAGCCCGGCCGCCTTGAGCAGGTCGCCGTTGGCCATGGTGATCTGGACCTGGTTGAACTCGGGGATGGCCCAGACCTGCTCGCCGAACGTCACCTGGCCGAGCGCGTTCTTGTTGTACATCGAGGTGTCGATCGACTCGCCCTTGATGCACTCGGTCAGCGGCATGATCGCGCCGCGTGAGGCGAACGTGCCGATCTGGTCGCGGTTGGCGTAGATGATGTCCGGCGGGTCGCCGGCGGCGACGGCGGACAGGAACTGCTGGATGTCGAGGTCGCCCTCGATCAGCTTGATCTCCGCGCCGCCGAGGGCCTTCTCGGCCAGGTCGACGCGGGTCGTCCCGATCTCGTCGGTCGCGCCGAAGCCCATCACGGAGATGGAGCCGCTGAAGGTGGCACCGGGGTCGAACTGGCCGGCCGACGGGGTCGGGGCGGCTCCGCCACCGGTGCCCTTGGCACACGAGGTGAGCGCCAGAGCCAGCGACACCGACAGGACGGACCAGCGGACGAGGGGGGATCTCATGGGGTTTCGCCTCCACACTGAGCAAGCGGGGCATCAGGCATGCTGATGACGGCCACGTGGCGCCAGGCCAGTGTGGCAACGTTCACACATCTGAGAACGTACCCATATCGCCGAAAAGGCGTCAACCACTCAGATCACTGCGTTTCAGTGTCGTTAACAACAGCCACCGGTGTGGGACGCCCGCCCGAACGCCGCAAACCCCTACGAGACAGCCCGCAACAGCACAAAGGCCCGGCCTGGGAAGGCCGGGCCTTGAGCGAGAAAGGTGTCAGTGCTTGACGGCCTTCTCCGAGCCGACGCCGGTGAGGGAGCGGACCTCGATCTCGGCGTACTTGGCGGCGTTGTACTCCTTGCTCATGATCGTGCCGATCCAGCCGCAGAGGAAGCCGATCGGGATCGACAGGATGCCCGGGTTGCTCAGCGGGAACCAGGAGAAGTCGGCGTCCTTGAACAGCGCCGCCTCGCTCCCGGAGACCACCGGCGAGAAGATCACCAGCAGCAGGGCCGAGATCAGGCCGCCGTAGATCGCGCTGACCGCGCCGGAGGTGTTGAACCTCTTCCAGAACAGGCTGTAGAGGATCGCCGGCAGGTTGCCCGAGGCGGCGACGGCGAAGGCCAGCGCCACCAGGAAGGCGACGTTCTGGCTCTGCGCCAGGATGCTCAGGCCGATGGCGATGGCGCCGATCACCAGGGCGGAGATCCTGGCCACCACGACCTCCTGCCGCTCGCTGGCCTGGCCGCGCCGGAAGACGTGCGCGTACAGGTCGTGGGCGAAGCTGGAGGAGGAGGCGAGCGTGAGGCCGGCCACCACCGCCAGGATCGTGGCGAAGGCGACGGCGCCGATGAACGCCAGCAGGATCGTGCCGCCCACCGGGCCGAAGATCTCCTCACCGATCCGCAACGCGAGCAGCGGCGCCGCCGTGTTGCCTCCCGGGTCGCCGGCGACGATCTCCTCACGGCCGACCAGGGCCGCGGCGCCGAAGCCGAGCACCAGCGTGAGCAGGTAGAACACGCCGATGATGCCGATGCCCCACAGCACGGACTTGCGGGCGTCCTTGGCGGTGGGGACGGTGTAGAAGCGGATGAGGATGTGCGGCAGGCCCGCCGTGCCGAGCACCAGGGCGAGGCCGAGGCTGATCAGGTCGATCTTGCCCGCGATGCCCTGCGCCTCGGTACCGTACTTCAGGCCCGGGACGAGGAAGCTGCCGGTGTTGCCCGACGGCCCGCTCGTGGCCGCCGCCTGGCTCAGCAGCGCCGACAGGTTGAAGCCGAACTTGCCCAGCACCAGCACCGTCACCAGGGCGGCGCCGGTCATCAGCAGCACGGCCTTGACGATCTGCACCCAGGTGGTGCCCTTCATGCCGCCGAACACGACGTACACGATCATCAGCGTGCCCACGCCGACGATCGTCCACAACTTGCCCGCCTCCGACTCGATGCCGAGCAGCAGGCCGACCAGCGCGCCCGCGCCGACCATCTGGGCCAGCAGGTAGAAGATGCTGACGACGATCGTCGACGCCCCGGCGGCGGTGCGCACCGGGCGCGGGCTCATCCGGAAGGCGAGCACGTCGGCCATGGTGAACTTGCCGGAGTTCCGCATCAGCTCGGCCACCAGCAGCAGCGCGACCAGCCACGCCACCAGGAAGCCGATGGAGTACAGGAACCCGTCGTAACCTGACAGGGCGATGATGCCGGCGATGCCGAGGAAGGAGGCGGCCGACATGTAGTCGCCGCCGATCGCCAGGCCGTTCTGCGCGCCGCTGAAGGACCGGCCGCCCGCGTAGTAGTCGGCGGCCGTCTTGGTCTGCCGGCTGGCCCAGACGGTGATCCCCAGCGTCGCGGCGACGAACGTGAGGAAGAGGATCATCCCCAAGGTTGTCGAGCTCACTTGGCCTTCTCCTCAACCTCGTGACGGAGCTTGTCGGCGATCGGGTCGAGCGCCTTCTCCGCGTGCCTGGAGTACGCCCACGCGATGAGGAAGGTGGAGACGAACTGCAGCAGGCCCAGAATGAGACCCACGTTGATGTCGCCCCACACCTTGATTCCCATGAAGTCGCGCGCCCATCCCGACAGCACCACGTACAGCAGGTACCACGCGAGGAACGCGACGGTCATGGGGAAGGTCCAGCGGCGGAATCGCCTCTTCAGATCCTGGAACTCACTGCTCCCCTGCACTTGTTCATAAACCGATGCGTCATGTTCTTGAGACGTCACGAGCCCTCCACTGTGATGCGGATCACGCCCAACGTAAGAGCGCAACCTACCGCTCGTGGAGATCTACGGCCGAGTTGTTCGGCGAGCCGCCGTCGCTCGGCGCTTAGTTGGCACTGTCCTGCGGTGAAAGGTCTGTATGACGCGGTGAGCGGTCGGCTTTCCCTTTCACCCCTTTACGGCCCCAGCGGTCAGCCCTTCGACGATGTAGCGCCGGATCGCGGCGAAGAGCACCAGCGTGGGCAGCACGGAGATCACCGTGGCGGCCGCCATCGAACCCCAGTCGATGTCGTACTGGGTGATGAAGGAGTTCATGGCGACCGGGATGGTCTTGGCGTCCTCGCTGTCGATGAAGGTGATCGCCAGGAACAACTCGTTCCAGCACTGCACGAACGCGAAGATGAAGGTCGCCGCGATGCCCGGCAGCATGACCGGGATCACCACCCGTACCATCGCCACCAGCCGCGAGGCGCCGTCCACCTGGGCGGCCTCCTCCAGCGCCACCGGCACCCGCTCGTAGAAGCCGCGCATGATGATCGTGGCGAACGGCACCAGCATCGCGACGTACACCAGCATGAGCCCCGCCAGCCGGTTGAGCAGGTCGAGGTCCGACATGAGCAGGTAGAGCGGCCCGAGCGCGATGAACAGCGGGATCATCTGGGTGACCAGGAAGGCCAGCATCACCGCTCCCCTGCCGGGGAAGGCGAAGCGGGCCAGCGTGTAGCCGCCCAGCACGCCGATGGAGGTCACCGCCCCGGCCGAGACCAGCGAGACGAGCAGGCTGTTGCCCAGGTAGACGCCGAAGTCGGCGAAGGAGAACAGCTCCTCGTAGTGCTCGAACGTCACCTCGCCCGGCCAGTACTTCAGCGGCATCGAGAAGATCTCGGACTTGGGCTTCAGCGACGTGACGAGGATCCAGTAGAGCGGGAACAGCGTGACCAGCAGCCAGACGCCCAGCACGACGGCCTTGGCCGCGGTAGCGACGTGTCTCATCGTGCCGTTCACCGGGCCTTCTCGAATCGGGTGGCGTTCAGGTAGAAGACGCTGAAGGCGAGCAGCAGGCCGAGCACGAGCAGGCCGACCGCGCCCGCGCGGCCGTAGTCGCCGCCGATGACCTGCTGGATGAGGAACGTCGTGATGATGTCGGTGCCGCCCGCGGGGCCGCCGCCGGTCATCGAGTAGATGAGGTCGGGGAAGTTCAGGATCCAGATGATGCGCAGCAGCACGATCAGGGCCAGCGTGGGCCGGATGTGCGGCAGCGTCACGTGCCAGAACTGCCGCAGACGGGAGGCGCCGTCCACGGACGCCGCCTCGTAGAGGTCACGGGGCACCGACTGCAGCGCGGCCATGATCATGATGGCGAAGAACGTGACGCCGTACCAGATGTTGGCCACGATCACCGAGGTCATCGCCCAGCCCGGGGTGGCGAGGAAGCCGATGCGCTCGTCGATGAGACCTGCCTTCAGCAGCAGGTCGTTGATCACGCCGAACTGGCCGTTGAACATCCACCGCCACAGCAGCCCGATGAGGAAACCCGACATGGCCCACGGGAAGAACACCCACGCCTGGTAGAGGCCGCGACCGCGGAAGTGCCTGCGCAGCAGCAGCGCGAGCCCGAAGCCGAGGAAGAACTGGAAGAACAGCGACACCGCCACCCACGTGCCGGTGTTGCGCAGCGCCGTCCAGAACCGGTCCTCGGCCAGCACGGCCCGGAAGTTCTCCAGCCCGGTGAACGGCGTCGAGGTCAGGTCGAACAGGTTGTAGCGCTGAAAGGCGATCACCGCGCCGCGGATCATCGGATAGTAGGTGAACAGCGCCACGAAGACCGCGCCGGGCAGCAGGCACAGCAGGATGAAGCGTGCTCTGCGGAGCGTGAAGGCGCGGCCCGCGGGGGTGCGTGCCGTGCTCAAGAGACCTTCTTCGCCTGGTCCGTCCAGAAGGCGTCCCACGACTTGAGCACCTCGGCGACGGTCTTCTTGCCGGTGATCAGCGCCTGGATGTCACGGTCGGAGTCGACGGTGAACTGGCTCCAGCCCGGATAGTCCACCGGCCTGATCGTGATCACCTGCTTGGGGTCCTCCTGCGCCTCCAGGTACGCCTTCCACGCGCCCTGCGAGAACTGCGGGTCGTTCTGGGCCTGCTTGGAGATCGGGATGAGCGAGTTGCCCTTGGCGAAGGCGATGCTCTGCTCGGCCTCCGACAGGAACTGCACCAGCTTGACCGCCTCCTTCGGGTGCTCGCTGAAGGAGGTCGCGCCCCATCCGGCGTAGCCGACGGGCTGGAAGGCGTAGCCGGTGGGCCCCTTCGGGATGGGAGCGGTGGACCAGGCCGTGACGCCGCTCTCCTCCACCGACTTGATCACTTCGGGGTCCTGGATGAGCATGCCGGTGACACCCGAGGTGAAGCCCTGCACCATCTCGGGGAAGCCCCACGACACCGAGTCGGGCGGCGAGGTCTCCTTGAAGATCTTGACGAAGAGCTCCAGGGCCTCGGCCGCCTCGGGGGTGGAGAAGATCGTGCTCTTGTCCTTCAGGAAGAAGGACTTCTCGGGGTCGAGCCTGTCGCCGTTGTACGCGCTGATCATCATGACCGCGTAGTCGGCGCCGCCCTTGCCGCCCCTGAACGAGTAGCCGAACCGGTCGCCCGTGGTCATCTTCTTGCCGGCCTCGTAGAGCTCCTGCCAGGTGGCCGGCGGCCGGCTCATGCCCCAGTCCGTACGGTAGAACAGCGTGCGCTGGTAGAACCCGTACGGGATGAGGTAGGGCTTGCCGCCGACCTCGACGGCCTTCTTCTGGGCCAGCTCGGTCAGGTCGGACCAGCCGGCCCAGCCGGTGGTGGGCAGCTCGGCCAGCCAGCCGTTGTTGGAGAAGGACTTGGCCGTGTGGTCGCGCACCTCCAGCACGTCGAGGTCCTTCTTGGTCTGCAGGATCTGCAGGATCTTCTGGTCGGCGCTGTCGAGCGGGGGCGAGATCAGCTCGACCTCGATGCCGGGGTTCGCCTCCTCGAAGTCGGCGATCAGCTTCTTGATGAGTTTCGTACGGTCGGGGCTGGTCAGGCTCTCGATCATGCGCAGGCGTACCTCTCCCGAGGACGAGCCCGAGCCGCAGCCCGCGAGCACCAGCGTGACGGCGACCGCGGTCGCCAGAAGGGGGGTTTTCATGGCTGTTCTCCCGCGTGTTCTGGACAGCGCTGTCAGTCACGCTATGGTCAGCCGCGTTCGCCGGTCAATCGCCTGGGGCCGCCCCGCGTTCTAGGCGAGCGACGCCTCCAGGGCGTGATCGAGGTCCTTGATCAGCGCGTCGGCGGGCTCCAGCCCGACCGAGAGCCGGACGAGGCCGACGGGGATGCCCATGGTGGCGCGTACGCTCTCCTCGGTGGAGAGGGCGGGTGCGTTCACGAGACTCTCGAAGCCACCCCACGACACCCCGATCCTGAAATGTCGCAACTTATCGAGGAACGCCGCGACCTCCTGGCGGGACTCCGTGTTCAGCACCAGGCTGAACAGGCTGGAGAACCCCGACATCTGCCGCAGCGCGATCGCGTGCCCGGGATGCGACGGCAGGCCCGGATGGTGCACCGCCCGGACGGCCGGATGCCCCTCCAGGAAGCCCGCCACCGCCAGCCCCCGCTCCTGGTGCGCCGCCATCCGCACCGGCAGCGTGCGCAGCCCCTTGATCACCTTGGCCGCGTCGTGCGGCGACATGGCGGCGCCGTAGAGCTGGTACTCGGTCAGCGCCAGCGGCCGGACCAGGCGCGACGGCCCTGCCACGACGCCTCCCACCAGGTCGCTGTGCCCGCCCACGTATTTCGACAGAGAGTGCACCACCAGGTCGACGCCCATGGTCAGCGGCTTCTGGAAGATCGGCGTGGACCAGGTGTTGTCCATCACGCTCACCAGCCCCCGCTCCCGCGCCCACGCCGCCACCTCCGCGATGTCGACCACGGCGTAGGCCATGTAGGACGGCGACTCGAAGTAGAGTAGGCGCGTGCTCGACCTGATAGCGCTGTCACATCCCGCGAGGTCGTCGACGTGCGTATGCGTGACCCCGAACTTCTCCAGATAGCGCAGGAACTGCGTGGTCGGCCCGTAGACCGCGCCCAGCACCAGCACGTGGTCGCCCGCCGACACGAGCGACGAGATCGTCGCCGAGATGGCCCCCATGCCCGAGCCGAAGCACTTGGCCCGCTCTCCCCGCTCCAGCGCGGCCAGCTTACGCTGAGCGAGATCGACCGTCGGGTTGGTCCCCCGCCAGTAGACATAGCGCTCGTCCTCGTTCCTGACCGCCTCGCCGAGCTCCTCCGCCGTCGCGAACGCGAACAACGAGTTCTCGAACACCGGCGGGTTGACCGCGCCCAGCATCCACGGCTCGTCCTCACCCAACCGGCCACAGATCCATTCGTCATCCATGGGGGCACACTATGACAACGAGGAAACGGGCCGAGGAGCCCCGCCCGCGCACGAGCACGCGCAAGCCGACCATGGCCGACGTCGCCAGGCACGCGGGCGTGAGCCTCAAGACCGTTTCCCGCGTCGTCAACCAGGAGCCGCACGTCAGGGCGTCGCTGCGGCAGCGGGTGCAGACCTCCATCAGCACGCTCGGCTACCGCCGCAACGAGGCCGCCGCCCGCCTGGCCAGAGGCGCCACCATGCTGACGCTCGGGCTGGTGATGGAGAACATCTCCAACGAGTTCTACTCCCGCCTGGCCGCCGCCGTCGAGGCCGCCTCGGCCGAGCACGAGGCGCTCGTCGTGTTCGGCTCGTACGAGGAGAGCCCCGACAAGGAGCGCATGCTGATCGAGTCGATGTACACCCGCGGCGTCGACTCCCTCATCGTCGTCCCGTCGGCGGCCGACCACGGCTGGCTGGCCGAGCACGCGAGCCTCACCACGGTCTTCGTCGACCGCGTGCCCTTAGGCCTGGAGGCGGCCGACGTCGTCATGCTCGACGACGTGCGCGGCGGCCGGGCCGCGACCGGGCACCTGCTCGCCGGCGGACACCGGCGGATCGCGCTGATCTCCGACGACGACGGCGTCAGCTCCGTGCACGACCGCGCCGACGGCTACCGGCAGGCGCTGCGCGCCGCCGGGGTGCCGGCCGACGACGCGCTCGTGGTGCGGGGGGTGTTCGACCCGCCGCGGGTGTCGTACGAGGTGGGCAGGCTGCTCGACCTGGCCGACCCGCCCACGGCCTTCTTCGCCACCAACAACCGGGCCGCGATCGGCATCCTGCACGCGCTGCGCGAGCGGCCCGAGCGGCCCGCGTACGTGGGGTTCGACGACTTCGCGCTGGCCGGCGTCTTCAACCCGGGGGTGACGGTGGTCCGCTACGACGTCGCCCACCTGGCCCGCAGCGCCGTCGAGCTCCTGCTCCACCCGGCGAGGGCGCCCCGCAGGGTCAAGGTGCCGGTGGAACTGGTCGCCAGGGGCTCCGGCGAGCTCCCGCCCCCATGACCCCCTCCTTCACGAGGAGCGCGGCCGCCAGTCGCCGCGGTCGAGGTCGAGGGCCTCGGGCGTGTGCAGCCTGACCATCGTCCTGGCCACGCCGAGCGGCACCCGGTCCGGGGTCAGGAACGACACCGACACCATCACGGCGAACGCGATCGGCACCGTCCAGGCGGCCGGCTGGGCCAGCAGCGCCCCCGCCGGCCCCTCGAACGGCCCGGCGACGATCGTGACGAGCACCGCCGCGCACGCCAGCCCGCCGCCCACGAACAGCCCGGCCAGCGCCCCCGTGGTGCTCAGCCGCCGCCACCAGATGCCGAGCACGAGCAGCGGGCAGAACGACGAGGCCGCCACCGCGAAGGCCAGCCCCACCACGTCCGCGACGGGCAGCGCCCGCGCCCACAACGCCAGGGCCAGCGGCACGGTCACCGCCATCAGGGTGGCGATCCTGAACGACCGGACCCCGCCCTTGAGCAGGTCCTGCGCGATCACGCCCGCCACGGACACGGTCAGCCCGGACGACGTGGACAGGAAGGCCGCGAACGCCCCGGCCGTGACGAGCGCCGTCAGCACGTCGCCCAGCGTGCCCCCGACCATGCGCGAGGGCAGCGTCAGCACGACCGCGTCCGTACGCACCAGGTCGGGCGCGTAGATGCGGCCCAGCCACCCGTACACGGCGGGCAGCAGGTAGAAGGCGCCGAGCAGGGTCAGCACCACCAGCGTCGTGCGGCGCGCGGCTCGCCCGTCGGGGTTGGTGTAGAACCGCACGAGCACGTGCGGCAGCCCCATGGTGCCCAAGAAGGTGGCCAGGATCAGCGAGTACGTCGTGTAGACCCCGTACTCCTTGCCGCCGCCCAGCGGCACCTGCCAGGTGGCCTCGTCCAGCGCGGTCACCCCGGGCGCTCCGTCGGCCTGCCAGGCCATCAGCAGGAAGACCAGCGGCACGGCCAGTGCGGTCAGCTTGAGCCAGTACTGGAAGGCCTGCACGAACGTGATGGACCGCATGCCGCCCGACAGGACGTTCACCGCGACGACGCCCGCGACCAGCAGCCCGCCGGCCCACACGGGCGCGCCGGTGATGGTCCGCAGCACCAGGCCGGCGCTCTGGAACTGCGGCATCAGGTAGAGCCCGCCGATCAGCACGACGAGCACGCTCGCGGTGCGGCGCACGGTCATCGACTCGAGCCTGGCCTCGGCGAAGTCCGGCAGCGTGTACGCCCCCGAGCGCCGCAGCGGCGCCGACACCAGCACCAGCAGCACCAGGTAGCCCCCGGTCCAGCCGACGGGCAGCCAGAGCATGTCCACGCCGAACGACAGGATGAGCCCGGCGATGCCCAGGAAGGAGGCCGCCGACAGGTACTCGCCGCCGATGGCGGAGGCGTTCCAGAGCGGGCTGACCGTGCGGGAGGCGACGTAGAAGTCGGAGGTGGTGCGCGAGACCCTGATCCCGAACGCACCGATGAGGATGGCCGCGACCACGACCACCAGCACCGCCGTCAGGCTCATGCGCGTGGCTCCGCCCCGGAGAAGTCCCTGCTCACCGGCGTTCGACCAGTTCGGAGAAGTGGCGTTCGTTGCGCTCGGCCTGGCGCACGTACAACCATGCGCCGACGACGAAGGCGGGGTAGATCAGCCCCGCGAGCACCGCCCACGCGAGGGGCACGCCCAGCAGGCGCACCTCGCCCAGGTCGGGCATCAGCAGGAACAGCAGCGGCAGCCCGCCGATCACGCAGGCCAGCACCGTGCACACGAACAGCGCCAGCCTGAACTGGGTGCGCAGCAGCGAGCGCATGTAGACCTCGCCGAGCCGGGTCTGCTCGTCGATCTCCCGGGTGGCCGGGTAGCGGGGCCGGCGGGCGGCGGTGGTGCGCGGGCTCGTCACGGTGATCCGCCGCGAGGTGGCCTCCCGCGACAGGGGCGTCCTGCGGCTCGGACGGGGCTCGTGGCGGCGCGCCTCGATCCGGCGGGGCTCCTGGCGGCGTGGCTCCTGGCTCAATCGGGCCTGCCTTTCCTCGCGCGGCGTACCAGCAGGTCGCGCAGCTCGCGCGTGTGGCGGCGGCTCACCGGGATCTCGGTGTCGCCGACCCGGACCGTGCACTTGCCCGAGTCGATGTGCAGTTCCTCGATGTGCTTGACGGCCACCAGGTGACTGCGGTGCACCCGCATGAACCCGGCCGAGGCCCACCGTTCCTCCAGGGTGGCCAGCGGGATGCGCACCAGGTGGCTGCCCCCGGCCGTGTGCAGCCGCGCGTAGTCGCCTTGCGCCTCCACGTAGATGACGTCGGCGCTGGACACGAAACGGGTGACCCCGCCCAGTTCGACCGGGATCGTGTCCGTCTCACCGCCTTCCACGGGCACGTCGGCCGAGACCGCGACACGTCTGATCGCCTCGGCCAGCCGTTCGGGTCTGACGGGCTTGAGCAGGTAGTCCTCCGCCTTGATCTCGAACGCGTCCACCGCGTGTTCCTCGTACGCCGTCACGAACACCACGCGCGGCGGGTTCGCGAACTGCGACAGCAGCCGCCCGAGCACCACGCCGTCGAGACCGCGCATCCGGATGTCGAGGAACACCGCGTCGATCGGCCTGCCGTCGGCGATGGCCCGGTCGAGCAGGCGCAGCGCCGCCGCGCCGTCCCGCGCGGTCGCCACCTCGCCGATGCGGGGATCGGCGCGGAGCAGGTAGGACAGGTCTTCGAGGGCCGGCAGTTCGTCATCGACCGCGAGGACCCGTAGTTGTGCCATAGACAGTGATAAAACCGACAAGAAAGATCGAGGTCAACGGGCAGAGACGCCTGGGTGATATTTCGGCAACCTGATGTTGACCTTGGTGCCCGCGCCGGCGCCCGTCTCGACGGACAGGCCGTAGTCGTCGCCGTACACGTGGCGAAGCCGCTCGTCCACGTTCGCCAGGCCGACGCCGCCTTTGGGAGCGACGTCACCTGCGAGGATGCGGCGCAGCCTGTCGGGGTCCATGCCGAGCCCGTCGTCCTCGACGCTGATGCGGCACTCGGCGCCGGCGTCCTCGGCGATGATCGTGATGCGGCCGACGCCGTTGCGGCTCTCCAGGCCGTGCCTGACGGCGTTCTCGACCAGCGGCTGCAGGCACAGGAACGGCACCGCGACCGGCAGCACCTCGGGCGCGATGCGGAGCGTGACCTGGAGCTGGTCGCCGAACCTGGCCCGCTCCAGGATCAGGTAGCGGTCGATCGAGCGCAGCTCCTCCGCGAGCGTGGTGAACTCGCCGTGCCGGCGGAAGGAGTAGCGGGTGAAGTCGGCGAACTCCAGCAGCAGTTCCCTGGCCCGCTCCGGGTCGGTGCGGACGAAGGAGGCGATCGTGGTCAGGGAGTTGTAGATGAAGTGCGGGGAGATCTGCGCCCGCAGCGCCCGCACCTCGGCCTCCATGAGCAGCGTGCGCGAGCGGTCCAGCTCGGCCAGCTCCAGCTGCGAGTCGACCCAGCCGGCCACCTCCTGCGCGGCCCTGACCAGCCCGGCCGAGGCGCTCTGCCCGTAGGCGGCCAGCGCGCCGACCACGCGGTCGTCGGTCGTGAGCGGCACGACCACGGCCTGCCGGATCGGGCATTCGAGCAGGTCGCACTCGATGGTCAGCACCTGGGTGCGGCCGTCCTGCAGGGTCGCCTCGGCGTGCTCGAAAGCCACGTCGGCGTGGTGGTCGTCGCCGGCGCCGTCGTACACCAGCAGCCGCTCGCTGTCGGTGATCGCGACGGCGGCGGAGCCGAGCAGGGCCCGCAGGTGCCGGGAGGCGCGCTCGGCTCCGTCGGCGGTCAGCCCGGCCCGCAGCGGCGGCCCCGCCAGGGAGGCGGTGTGCAGGGTCTCGAACGTGGCGCGCTCCGCCGGGCTGGTGCCGAGTTCCCTGCGGCCCCGCATGACCCGCCACAACACGATCGCGGGCACGCTGACGAGCACGGCCACGACGGCGACCCCGACGAGGTACTCCACGCGGCCTGAGCTTAACGGGTGCGTCGCAGGGCGGTGGCGATCGCGTCGGCGTAGGAGACGGCCTCGTCGGCGGAGGCGTATTTCGTACGTGGCCAGAAGAAGCCCCGCAGGCCGTCCTTCTTGGTGCGCGGCACCACGTGCACGTGCAGGTGGGCCACGCTCTGGCTGACGCGGTTGTTCATCGCCACGAACGTGCCGCCGGCCTCCAGGCCGTCCTCCACCGCCCGCGCCACGGCCTGCACCCGCTCGAAGAACGGGCCGACGTCGGCGAGGTCGGTGAGGGTCTCGACGTGGGCTCTCGGCACGACCAGCACGTGTCCCTTGAAGACGGGCCGGGCGTCGAGGAAGGAGACGGCCACGTCGTCGGAGTGCACGATGTGGGCCGGTCGCTCGCCCGCGACGATCTCGCAGAACAGGTCGGCGCTCACCGGCCGGCCCGGTCCGCGAACGCCGTCCAGCTCGTCATGTTGGGGCCCGACCACTCGGCGGGCGCGCGCAGGAACCGCTCCCCCACCCGCTCGCTCAGCCGCCGCGGCACCTCGCTCACCTTGGCGCCCCTGCAGTGGTAGACCAGCCCGCCGCCGCGCTGCCCCATCGCCATCCACGGCAACCACGGCGAGACGCGGCACCAGGAGAACACGCACGGCACGCCGGGAGCGCCGGAGTCGAGGTCCTTCGCCGCGACGAAGAACTGGAACAACTCCATCGCGCGGTACGTGTCGCTCGCGGAGTTGTCGGGGTGGTCGGCGACCTTGAGCGGCGAGGGGTAGGCCAGCCGGACGTCGACGTTGTAGACGAGCTGGTCGCCGAGGCGGGTCACGGGCACCGGATAGGCGCCGAGCCGCTGGTTGACCGGGTCGTTGAAGACGTGCTGCACCTCGACCGCCCGCCCGGTCAGCGGGTTGTCCCAGGTGCCGAGCACCTCACGGGTCCGCGGGTCGAGGTAGAGCGCGGCCTCCCTGGTCAGCAGCTGCCAGCCGCCGTCGGCCTCGACCGCCCTGGCCACGTTGAGCCCCTCGAACCCGAACAGGTGGTGCGGGCCGTCGTCGTCCTGCCACCCGTAGACGTCGCCGGTCCAGTAGGAGATCGTCTCCGCCCCGTCGGCGGACGCGCGCACCCGGATGAAATCCATGATCTGGAGCTTATCCGGTCCTTTTCGCGACAGGGTGTTGCTATGTTGGGGACATGGTGTCGCTAACCGAGCGGACCCGGCAGAGCTGGCTTCCCCTCATCGTGCTCGGCGTCGGCATGTCGATGATCATCATCGACGCG
Organism: Nonomuraea mesophila; assembly: GCF_004352805.1. Classification (NCBI taxonomy): domain Bacteria; kingdom Bacillati; phylum Actinomycetota; class Actinomycetes; order Streptosporangiales; family Streptosporangiaceae; genus Nonomuraea; species Nonomuraea mesophila. The sequence continues at coordinate 26,440 of NZ_SMLD01000053.1, read as the reverse complement.
ACGATCGTGAACGTGGCCGTACCCACGATCATGGACGAACTCAAGCTGGCGGCCACCGACGTCGAGTGGGTCAACTCGATCTACTCGCTGTCGTTCGCCGCCCTGCTCATCCCGCTCAGCCGCATGGGCGACGCGCGCGGCCGGCGCAGGACGTTCGTCATCGGGCTGATCGTGTTCCTGGCCGCCAGCATGCTGGCCGCGGCGGCGACCAGCGGCGCGCTCCTCATCGGAGCGCGGGTGCTGCAGGGCGTGGGCGCCTCCATGGTGGTGCCGATGACCCTCGCGATCATCAACGCGCTCTACACCGGCCCGCGCAGGACCATCGCGTTCGCCGTGTGGGGTTCCATCATCGGCGGCATGGCCGCGCTCGGGCCGCTGCTCGGCGGCTGGGTCGTGACCGACTTCGGGTGGCGCTGGGCGTTCTGGGTGAACCTGCCGATCGGCCTGCTCGTCCTGCTCGGCACGGTCAAGGTCCCCGAGTCGAAGGACCCGGGCGCGGGCGGCTCCGACGTGCCCGGCGTGCTGCTGTCGGTGCTCGGCACGTCGGCGCTCGTGTTCGGGCTGATCGAGGGCCAGCGCTACGGCTGGTTCACGCCGACGGGCGACCCCGGCTCCGCCTGGCCCTTCGACGGGCTGTCGCCCATCCCGTTCGCGTTGGGGCTGGCCGCGTGCTCCCTCGTCGCGTTCGTCCTGGTCGAGCGGGCCAGAGCCAGGGCCGGCCGCCCGGTCGTCCTGGACCTGTCGCTGTTCGCCATCCCCTCCTTCAGGTACGGCGGCGCCGCCGCGATGATCATCACGCTGGGCGAGTTCGGCCTCATCCTCGTGCTGCCGCTGTTCCTGCAGACGGCCATCGGGTTCAGCGCGTTCACGACCGGGCTGATCATCGCCTCGCTGGCGGCCGGGACGTTCCTGGCCGGCGGCATCGTGCCCAAGCTGCCGCTGGCCCCGCGCCTCATCGTCCGGCTGGGGCTGACGCTGGAAGCGGCCGCCGCCATCGCGATCGGCCTGGCCGTCTCCCCCTCGCTCGGCCCGTGGACCCTGGTGCCGTGGCTCGTCACGTACGGCGTCGGCGTGGGGTTCGCCTCCGCCCAGCTGCCGAACGTGATGCTGGCCGAGGTGCCCGCGCACCAGTCGGGCGTGGCCTCGGGGCTGCAGAGCACGATCCGCCAGCTCGGCGCCGCCATCGGCATCGCGGTGCTCGGTTCCGTGCTCGTCACCGGGCTCGGCTCGGCCATGGCCGAGCGCCTGCCTCACGAGCCGGCGCTGGCGCGGACCGTACGCGAGAGCGGCGGCGCCGCCATCCCGGGCATCAGGAACCCCGCGCAGCACGACGCGGCCGTCGCCGCCGCGGCCGACGCCACCCGCCGGGTGACCGTCGTCACCGGGATCGTGCTGTTCGCGGGCGTCGGCGCCACCCTGCTGCTGCCCGATACTGGAGGCAGGCGTCGCGAGGAGGAGTGAGTACGGTGCCGAGGATCAGCGCGGCGACGGTTGCCGACCATCGGGCGGGCCGGCGAGCGGCCCTGCTGGAGGCCGCCATGGAGATCCTCGTGGCCGAGGGCCCGTCGCGGCTGACCCCGGCGGCCGTCGGAGCGCGCGTGGGGCTGGCCCGCTCCAGCGTCTACCGCTACTTCTCCTCGACCTCCGACATCCTCGCCCAGCTCGTCGAGGACGCCATCCCGCGCTGGACCACCAGGCTCGAGAAGGCCGTGTCGCGGGCGAGCGGCCTGGAGGGACAGGTGCGCGCTTTCGGGGAGGTGACGATGTCGTTCGTGACGAGCTCCGACTACGCCCTGCTGCGCGCCCTGTCCGCCGTCGACCTGCCGCCTCCCTGCCAGGAACGCCTCGACCGGCTCCACGAGACCATGATCGCGCCACTGCGCTCCGTCCTGGCCGACGCCGGCCACGACCAGCCCGACCTGGTCGCCCACCTCGGGTGGAGCATCCTCGGCGAGGCCCAGCGCCGGATCGCGGCGGGTGCCGACGCCGGCACGACCACCGCCACCACCATCACGGTCCTGGGCCGGGCCCTGCTGCCCTGACCGCCGGCGCGTCCCCCGCCACCGTGACCGGACCCGCGGCCGCTTGCCCGAACCACACCGTGGCCGGGCCTGCGACCGCGTACTCACATCTTCCTGAACCACCGCGGCCGGGTCGCCTGCTGCCGGGCCCGCCGCTTCATCATCATCCTGCGCACCATGAAGCCGAGCACGGCGCCGAGGGCGGCGACGAGCAGCACGGGTCGTCTCCTCGCCTGCGCGGCGACGTCCTTGGCATGCTCGGGGGTGCTTTCGCGAGCCTTGCCCGCGACGTCAGAAGCCCTGCCCCGCACCGTCTCGGCGGCGCGGCCCGCCCTGCCCTTGGCCGTCTCCGCCACGTGACCCGCCCTGCCCTTGGCCGTCTCCGCCACGTGACCCGCCTTACCCTTGGCCGTCCGCGCGGCGTGGCTCGCCCTGGACTTCACGTCGGCCTTGCCCGCCAGCGCGCTGACGGTCTCGCCCAGGTTTCTACGGGTCCGCTGGATGTCCTCGCGCACGTCGTCCTCTTCCCCGACGTCCGCCCCGCCCTCGCCCCTCAGCGACTCCTCCTCGGTCCGCTGGTTGCGCGCGGCCTCGGACCGCTCGTCGGCGACGGGGGCTTCGGGGATGAAGGTCTCGTGTTCCTCGCGGGCGGCCTCGGCCTGCCTCGCGTTCTCCGCCGCGCCCGGCCGCGTCGGGGGCACGTTGACGGACTCGCGCTCCGTCGACGTGCCCACGGTCGCCCTGTGCGCGCCGACGTCTCCTGCGTGCTGCTGCCCGGTGTATCCGGGATCGGTCTCGCTCATCGTCGTGCCTTCTCCTTGACCATGTCGATATCGGCTCTGACGCTCGCGAGGGTTTCCCTCGGCACCGGCGGGGCGGCGCGTTTCACCTGCTTCCTGCCGGTCAGGCCGAGTACGGCGGCGACGATGAACAGGACCACCGCGACGATCACGGCGGCCACCCAGCCGGGCATGACCAGGGCGAGCAGCATGATGACGGCGGCCACGAGCGCGCCACCGCCGAACAACGCGACCACGCCCGCCGCGCCGAACAGCCCCGCGCCGAACCCCGCGTGCTTGCCCTTCTCCTGGAGCTCCATCCTGGCCAGCCGCAGTTCGTCCCTGACCAGTCTGGAGACCTGCTCGGAGAGGTCGTTGACCAGCTTGTGGGTGTCGTTCACGACGATCGCCTCCTCCGCTGCGGAAGGCGACTACCCAGACAACCGGCCTTCTATCACGCGCTGAAGCGCGCGAAGCTAGCGCCTGGCGGCCTTGAGGACGAAGCGCAGGACCGACACCACGGGGTCGTTCTTGTCGGTCTCGCACCAGTTGCGAGGCTGCTTCGGCTTGCTCCACGGGGACGGGAGCTCGCACGAGGGAGCCTGCGGCTTGGGACGCTCGCACCACGATCCGGGAGGGTTCATACCTTTCATGCTACGCGGCCGGTCAGCTCCCGGCGTGCGCAGCGGCGGTAACCTGCCAGGGTGCGGGTACACGGAGTGTGGGCAGGCGACGGGCTCGCCTTCTGGGCCGAGACCACGGACACCGACGCTCCTTTCCCGCCGGGCCCCGCCCATCCGAGTGGGCAGGCGGGCCGTGGTGGTGGAGGGGGCCGGGGTGCGGGAGTGCGCCCGCATCCGTACGCTCCGGCCGCGTGCGTGGTCGCCGCCGCCCTCGGGCTCGACGAGCCGCCGTCACGGACACTCGAACTGCTTCTGCCCGGCTCGGCCAAGGAACCCCTGCCGTCGCCGGAGACCGGGCGGCCGACGGAGGTGACCAGGCCCCGGCTGCGGCTGTGGCAGGTCCCCGCCGTGGTGCCGCCCCCCGCCACGGCTCTGCGGGTGCTGGACGGGCACACGGGCACCGCGACGTTGCGCCACTGGGCCGCCGTGGCCGCCTTCGCCCGCGACCTGGTACGCCGGGGGCGCGTCATCCCCCAGCTCGTCGTCGCTCACGGCACGGCCCGGGCGGTGTGGTGGCCGGTGGTGACAGGGGTGGATGCCGGATATTTCCGGGAGCTTGCGCTGGCGATGCCGCCCGCCTGCCGCACCTCCCGTACCGAACGCCCCTCCACGGACGTCCAGCGCGAGGCGCTCCAAACGTTCACCGACGCACTCGTCAGGCGCGCGCTCACCCAACCCCACCCTGAACCGGCCGCCGATCCGGTCACCCGAACGGCCCCCGAGACGGTTTCCGCCCGCCGGGGCACGCCGCGCGAGCGGTGGCTGGCGGCGCTGACCGGTGACGACCCGGCCTGTCCCGACGTGCCCGAGCTGCGCCGCGAGCTGGAGAAGTGGTACGACGCCGTGACGACGGCGGAGGGCGCGGCCCGTGTGTGCTTCCGCCTGATCGAACCCGCCTCCCCCGACGACGACGCCGACCTCACCCCCGACGACAGCGCCCATGACAGCGCCGGCGACAGCGCCGGCGACAGGGGCGGCGGGTGGCGGGTGGACCTGGCGTTGCAGGCCGCCGACGACCCCAGCCTGTACGTCCCCGCCGCCACCGTCTGGAGCGAAGGCGCGCTGACCGGTCTGCCCGGGAGACCGGAACGGGAGCTGCTGGCCGGGCTGGGACGGGCGGTCAGGCTCTATCCCGAGCTGGACCGCGCCCTGCGCCTCCCCCAGCCGAGCGAGCTCACCTTGGACACCGCGGGCGCGTTCGGGTTCCTCAGGCAGGCGGCGCCGCTGTTGCAGGCGGCCGGGTTCGGGGTGCAGCTGCCGCGCTGGGCGGGCCGTACGAGGCTGGGGCTGAAGCTCACCACGAGGACCAAGGCGCAGACGGCGGCCGCGGCGCAGGGGTTCGGGATGCGGGAGCTGGTCGGCTTCCGCATCGACCTGGCGGTGGGCGACGAGACGATCAGCGAGGCGGAGCTGGAGGAGCTGGCCCGGCTCAAGGTGCCACTGGTACGGGTGCGCGGCCAGTGGGTGGAGCTGGACGACCGGCAGCTCAAGGCGGCGCTCAAGGCCGTCGAGGGCGCCCGTACGGGTGAGGCGAGCGCCGCCGACCTGCTGCGCCACGTCGTGCAGGCCGACGACGATGAGCTGCCGCTGCTGGAGGTCGACGCCGACGGCGTGCTGGGTGACCTGCTGTCCGGGCAGGCCGAGCGGCGGCTGAGGCCGCTGGCCACCCCGGCGGGCCTGGACGCCACCCTGAGGCCCTACCAGGAACGGGGCCTGGCCTGGCTGAGTTTCCTGTCGGAGCTGGGCCTGGGCGGCGTGCTGGCCGACGACATGGGCCTGGGCAAGACGATCACCACGCTGGCGCTGCTCGTGCACGAGCGGGCGCAGACCCCGACGTTGCTGGTGTGCCCGATGTCGCTGATCGGCAACTGGCAGCGGGAGGCGGCCAAGTTCGCGCCGGGCCTGCGCGTGTACGTGCACCACGGTAGCGGCCGCGACGCCACGGAGATCGAGCACGCCGATCTGGTGATCACCACGTACGGCACCGCCCAGCGCGACCTCGAGACGCTGCGGCGCCACGAGTGGCGCAGGGTGGTGTGCGACGAGGCGCAGGCGATCAAGAACAGCGGGACGTTGCAGGCCAGGGCGGTACGGTCGATCCCCACGGGCACCCGGCTGGCGCTGACGGGCACCCCGGTCGAGAACCATCTCGCCGAGCTCTGGTCGATCATGGAGTTCGCCAACCCGGGCCTGCTGGGGCCGCGCGCACGGTTCAGGACGAGGTTCCAGGAGCCGATCGAGGCGCGGCAGGACGAGCAGGCCGCCAGGGCGCTGCGGCGGGCGACGGGTCCGTTCATCCTCCGCCGCCTCAAGACCGATAGATCCATCATCTCGGATCTGCCGGAGAAGCTGGAGATCAAGGAGTGGTGCCCGCTCACCACGGAGCAGGCCACCCTCTACCAGGCGGTCGTCGACGACATGCTGGCCAGGATCGACGACAGCGAGGGCATCGAGCGGCGCGGCCTGGTGCTCTCGGCCATGGCCAGGCTCAAGCAGGTCTGCAACCATCCGGCCCACCTGCTCAAGGACGGCTCACGCCTGTCGGGCAGGTCGGGCAAGCTGGCCCGCCTGGAGCAGTTGTCCGAGGAGATCCTGGCGGAGGGCGAGAAGGCGCTGCTCTTCACGCAGTACGCCGAGTTCGGCACCATGCTCCAGCCGTACCTCGCCCAGCGCCTCGACGCGACCGTCCTGTGGCTGCATGGCGGGCTGCCGAAGAAGACCCGTGATCGCCTGGTCGACCGGTTCCAGAACGACGACGAGCCGATGTTGTTCGTGTTGTCGCTCAAGGCGGCCGGCGTCGGGCTCAACCTCACCGCCGCCAGTCACGTCGTCCACGTCGACCGCTGGTGGAACCCGGCCGTCGAGGACCAGGCCACCGACCGCGCGTTCCGCATCGGGCAGCGCAGGAACGTACAGGTGCGCAAGCTGATCTGCGCAGGCACCCTCGAAGAACGGGTCGACCAGATGATCGAGCGTAAGAAGGCCCTGGCCGAGCGGGTGGTCGGGGCCGGCGAGGACTGGCTCACCGACCTGTCCACCGACGAACTGCGCGAGGTGTTCAGGCTGACCACGGAGGGGGTGAGCTGACCATGGCCTGGTACGACGGCGCCCAGCCGATCCGGGTCGAGGGCGGTATCAAGGCCCGCACACGGCGGGGCAGCATCGGCTCGACGTGGTGGTCACGGCGCTTCATCGACATCCTGGAGCGCGTCTGCGACAAGGGACGGCTCTCGCGCGGCCGCGCCTATGCCCGCCAGGGTCAGGTCCTGTCGATCGACCTGGCGGCCGGGGAGACGCGGGCCGCCGTGCAGGGTTCGCGGCGCGACCCGTACGAGGTCGTGATCAGGATCGAGGCGTACGGCGAGCCGCGCTGGGCCGCCGTCGAGGAGGCGATCGCGGCGCAGGCCGTGCACCGGGCCAAGCTGCTGGCCGGGGAGATGCCGGCGGAGATCGAGGAGGTGTTCGCCGGGCTCGGGATCGACCTGTTCCCGCGTGAGCTCGACATGGAGTGCTCGTGCCCCGACTGGGGTTTCCCGTGCAAACACCTGTCGGCGGTGCTCTATCTGCTGGCCGAGTCGTTCGACGACGACCCGTTCCTGGTGCTGGCCTGGCGCGGGCGGACCCGCGAGCAGCTGCTCGGCTCGCTGGCGGAGGATCCGTCCGGGGATGCGCTGCGCGTGGACGACGTGCCGTTCGCCGACCGGCCGGCCGACTTCTACGCGCCCGGCGCGACGGCCCACCGCCCCGAGCGGCGCCCATCCGCCGTCACCCCCGACCTCCTCCTGCGCGTCTTCCCGCCGCCCGCCGGCCTGGCGGAAGCGCTGGAGCCCGCCTACCGGCGCCTGGACGACGCCTAGACGCCTGGAGCGTGCCGCGGCCCAGAGCCGGCCCAGAGCCGGCCCAGAGCCGGCCCAGAGCCGGCCCAGGGGCGCTCAGTTGTCCTCGAACGAGGACGGCACCATGACGCGCACCCCGTTGGGGACCACCCGCAGCCTGATGGGCGTGCGCAGCCGCACCTCGCCGTCGACGTCGGCGGCCATCGGCGGCTCGGTCTCCAGGAGCATCTCGCGGCCCGTCACGAACGGGCCCCCGGCGAGGCTGCGCCAGCGCCCGGTGGTCGCCCGGAGCAGGGTCTCGCCCAGCAGGCGCAGCTTCTTGCCCGACCCGAGCTGGTAGGCCACCAGCATGCCGTTGTCGATGCTGATGTCCTTGGCGACCTGCCAGCCGCCGTGGAAGCGGCCGTTGGCGATGTTGAGCTGGTGGGTGAGCAGCTCGTGCCGCTGCCCCTCGACGGTGATGAAGGCGCGGAACGGCGTGTGGCCCGGCAGGATCGTCAGCGCCGTCAGCGGATAGGCGGGCCGCCCGACGATGCGCTTGAGCCACGGCTTGACCCTGCCCGCCACCTCGACCGACACCCCGAAGCTGGCCAGGTTGGCGAACGGCCGGTCGTCGGCCAGGCCGAGGTCGATGTCGGCCACCTTGCCGGTCTCGAACACCTTGATCGCCCCGGCCAGGTCGAGAGGGAGGCCGAGGCTGCGGGCGAAGTTGTTGGTGGTGCCCAGCGGCAGCACGCCGAGCGCCACGTCGCGGTGGGCGACGTGGCGCACCGCCGAGGAGAGCGTGCCGTCACCGCCGCCCACGATGAGCAGGTCCGGCTCGGTGGCCAGGGCGGTGTCGAGCAGCTCGCGCAGCCGCTTGGGGTTGTAGACCGACAGCTCGGCCAGCGGCTCGAACCCGAGGTTGTGGATCTGCTCGATCACCTCGAAGTAGTGCCGCCGGCCACGGCGCGAGCGAGTGTTCACCACGACCGCCACCCGGCGATCTTTCCGGATCGCCTCGGTGTGCTCGTCCTTGGTGCGCAGTTCGGTCATGGTCATCAATCGTAAGTGCAGAAACCGCTACCTTCGGCCGCCGGAAGCGGGCGGCCGAAGGTAGCGCGAGCCCCTTGGGAGGGGCCGGCCGCGCGGAAGGCGGCCGGCCCCTCGGGGTCACTTCTTCGGCGGGACCACCCGGACGATGGCGCCCAGGTTGCCCGGCAGCGGAGTGAGCAGCTGGAACTGCACGCCCAGCGCCTTGCCCTCGTCACCGGGGTTGCCGGTGCCGAGCACCGAGCCCGCGGCCACCTGGCCGTACAGCTCGGTGGCGGGGGCGCCGTCCTGGTGCACCACGCGCGTGCTGTACGTCTGGTCGTCCTTCGACGGCACGACCGCGGAGGCGTCGAAGTCGCGGTAGTACAGCGCGTCGTCGATCTGCTCGATGCCGGGGTACCAGGTCTTGGCGTCGGTGAAGGTCTTGACGCCCTTCTGCGCCTTGAAGTCGGTGCAGTACTCGCTGAACGGCTCGTCCGCCGCCTCCAGGCACTCCTTGAACGGGTACGTCTTGCGGAAGCCGAACGCGGCGTTCGAGGTCTGGGCGCGGCCCGGGAGGTTCTTGTTGAGCGTCGGGTCCTTCTCGGCCGCCGTTCCCGTACGGCGCAGCGGCTCGTAGTGGGAGTCCACGACCAGCAGACTGCCCTTCGGGCCGAGGCTCGGCGGGCCCGTGATGTCGGCGGTCACGTGGTTGTTGACGTAGGTCGAGTCGCGGTACCAGACCAGCAGCCCGGGGGCGTTGTACTTGATCTTCTGCACCTTCCACGCCCCGTCACGGGAGTAGTCGGTGTCGTAGGTGTACTGCAGGCCCTTGTCGAACCCGTCGAAGTTGCGCCACTCGGCCAGGTAGAAGCGGGAGACCTCGCGCTCACCGTTGTTGCGGGTCCAGCCCTGGCCGCTGGTGTTGGTGAACGTGCCGCCCGTGGCCTGCCAGCCGTTGTCGCCGCCCTCGACGTCGTCGCTCCACACGGACGTGCCGCCGTTGGTGAGCTCGAAGTCGTCGGCGTGCCAGCCGCGCGGCATGAACGCCGCGTCGGTGTTGTACGTCAGCCGCAGCTTGATCGTCTGCCCGGCGAACGGCGTCAGGTTGACGTAGTCGTGCCGCCAGCCGTCGGTGTTGCCGGTGATGCCGTACTTCTTGTTGCCGAACGTCGCGAGGTTCTTGTTCGGGTCCGGGTAGTCGTCCGGCGTGGTGATCTCGTTGCCGGCCTCGTCGAAGACCTTCTGCTGGGCCCAGGTCTCGCCGCCGTCGGTGGAGATCTCGACGAAGCCGAAGTCCCAGTCGGACTCGATCTCGTAGTTGTTCCACATCCAGAAGCGCACGTCGTCGCCTTCGGGCACGGGCACGTCGCGGGTGAGGCCGATGTTGCCCCACTCCTGGTCCAGGCCGGTCCACCAGGCGTTCGATCCGCTGTGCGGCTCGATCATCTTCAGCGGCGACGAGGTGAGGTTGACCCGGACGCCGTCCGCGGTCAGCTTGGGCGTGCGCGAGGTCTGGCCGACGGTGACGAGCTTGGCGCGGTCACCGGGGTCGAACGTCTTCGGGTTCGCCCAGCCGAGCACCCACTTGTCCCACAGTCCCATGTGGGTGGGCATGGACTGGAAGATCGGGCCGGAGTGGGAGCCGCTGGACATCAGGTCCCAGAAGTCCACGGCCGAGCTGCCCGCTCCGGAGGTGTCGTACAGGTCGGGCAGGCCGAGGTCGTGGCCGTACTCGTGGGCGAAGACGCCGACGCCGGAGTCCTCGGGCTGCACGATGTAGTTGGAGATCTTCTTGTCGGTGCCGGGGACGGTGTAGCCGCCGGCGACCGCGCTGGAGTGGGCCCAGATGGCGTAGGTGCCCTCGGCGCCGCCGTCGGACGACTTGTCCTTGCCGGCGTGCACCAGCACCAGGTGGTCGATGACGCCGTCGGGCTCCTGGAAGTCGCCGTCGCCGTCGGCGTCGGAGACGTCCTCCACGTCGTAGTCGGCCCAGGGGAAGTCCGGCTGGGCCTGGACGAGCGCGTTGACCGAGTCGACCGGGAGCTGCTGGGCGCCGAGCTGGTTGTCGGGGTGCCCGGACATGTCCTGGGGTGCGCCGCCGCAGGCCGCGGCGCCGTACCAGGCCTCGGAGTGGGGGACCTTGACCCAGCCGACCGCTTCACCGGTGACGGAGTAGGCGCCCTTCGACATCTCCTCGTACATCTTCTTCATCGTGTGACCGGAGATGTCGATGCCGGGCTTGCCGTCGCGGGGGTCCTTCAGGTCGGGGCGGACCCGCTCGGTGATGCCCTTGTCCGTGTAGAGCATCTTGTTGAAGTGCTGGGTGCTGAAGTCCTTGACCCAGAAGGAGTTGTTGTCCTTGTGCGGCAGCGTCGCCGGGTCGGGGATGTTGTTGTGCAGGGGGCCGTTCAGCAGCGTTCCGGCCGGCTCGACGACGCAGTCGTCCGGGGCGCTGCCGACCGTGCGCAGCCGGTTGAATCCGGAGAAGTCGTCGTTGGCCTGCTCGTTGAACTCGACGAGGATCGTCAGGAGCTTGGCCGTACGGGTCTGCTTGGTCTTCTTGAAGATCCATTCAGCGGGGTTGAGGCCGGTTCTGATGGCCTCCTTCTCGCGTGCGACGAGAATGCGGCCGGCCGCCGGGTTTCCGCTGCTGAACTTCCTGTCGAACTTCTGCGCCGGCGTGAGCGAGCGCGCCTTCGGATCGTTGAGCTTGGGCTCCTTCGGGTCCTCAGCGACCCTGGGCGGAGCGTAGTTGATGTAGAAGTCCGAGGCTGCGGGCTCGTAGACCGCCACCGACGACGCTTGCGCGGAAGGAACGGTCAGGGCGGCGCCGAGAAGGGCGACCGCGGGAAGCGTTGCTAACAGGCGCTTTGTACGTGGCACCAGGAACCCTTTCTGCCCGGGGTCGCCGGGCGCATGGCCAGAGGGTGTGCAATGCCGGACGTTAGAGGGTTAATAAACCGGTCGTAAAGGGGATTGTTGAAACGTGATCAAACTACGACATCAGAACATCATCCACAGGGCCACGGCGACACCCGCCAGCGCCGCCCCGTAGCAGATCACGGCCAGCGCCCGATCGAACTTCGCGATGCCGAACAGCTCCTCACTGGTGAAACGGATACGGTGCGCCGCGTGGAAAAGGCACAGCGTCACGACGACGAGCAGCGCGAGCCGTACGACCAGGTTGTCCAGCAGCGCGCGCAGGTGCTCCACGTCCGGCCAGCCGACCACGCCGAGCGGCATGAGCACCCCGAACAGCAGCACCAGCACGGGTAGCACGAGCGCCGCCACCACTCCCCCGCCGCTGAACAGCAGCCACAGGTACGGCTCCGGCGTGCGTTTCATGGCGACCTCAGCACGAAATAGGCGATCAGCACGGAGATCAGCACCCAGGCCGAATGGTTGCCGCCCTGGATCATCCACGCGGGCACCCGCCAGCCGTCCAGCCGGACGACCGTGGCCTTGGGCGCCAGGTTGAGGAACGTGATCGTGTGGAAGGCGGTCGCGGCCAGCGCGACCACGTTGAGGGCGATCATCCAGGGCCGGGAGGCCAGCGCCGCGAAGTCCCGCAGCGACCCTCCGAGCACCGCGTCGACGAGCATCAGCAGGTAGACGATCGTCCACGCCACGAAGACACTGGTCAGTTCGCGCAGCACGAAGAGGGTGTAACGGCGGGTGCGGGTGAACCACAGCCGGTCGGGCGGCGGCCGGTAGGTGGCTGTCATCGCCTGCTCCACGGGAGCACCGAACGCAGGGCGGCGGTCAGCTTGTAACGCTGGATGGCCTCGGCCGGGTCCACGTGCTTGGGGCAGGCCCGCGTGCACTCGCCGACGAACGTGCACCCCCACACGGCGTCCTCCAGGTTGAGCACGTCGAACCGGTCGTCCATGTCGCGCGAGTCCAGGTTGTAGCGCTGGGCGAGCGCGATGGCCGCCGGGCCGAGGAAGTCGGGTTCGAGCACGTAGACCGGGCAGGCGGAGTAGCACAGCATGCAGTTGATGCACATGCTGTACTGCCGGTACGCCTCCAGCTGCTCCGGCGTCTGGGCGTATTCCGTGGTCAGCGGCAGGTCCTCGCCCTCCCTGACGAGCCACGGCCGCACCGACGACAGCTTGGCCAGGAAGTCGTCGATGTCCACGACGAGGTCCCTGATGACGGGGAACCCCTTCAGCGGCTCGATCCGCACCGGGCCGTCGCCGTACTCGGTGAGGAACGTGCCGCAGGTCAGCCTGGGCTCGCCGTTGACCGTCATGCCGCACGAGCCGCACACGCCCATCCGGCACGACCAGCGGTAGGACAGGCTGCCGTCGAGCTGGTCCTTGATGTAGTTGAGCCCGTCGAGCACGGCCCAGTCGGGCATGAGCGGCACGTCGTAGCCCTGCAGCACCGGCTCGTCGTCCTCTCCTGGCCGGTACCGCGAGACCTCCATCCGCAGGGTCCTGGTCCCCGCCGTCGCGCCGCCCTGTCCGTCGGCCCGGCTCACCGCGTCGGGTTCAGTCACGGCCGTACACCCTTTCTCCCGGGGGCCAGCGGGTGATCGTCACGGGGAGCAGGCCCACGGACGGCGTACCGTCGGGGGCGCGGTGCACCAGCGAGTGCGCCAGGAACGCCTCGTCGTCCCTGACGGGGAAGTCGGTGCGCTGGTGCGCGCCGCGCGACTCCCGCCTGTTGAGCGCGCAGGCGACGATCGTCTGCGCGATCTCCAGCATGGCGTGCAGCTCCTGCAGGTTGATCAGCTCGGTGTTGAACGTCGTGCTCGTGTCGTCGACGCGGGCCTCCTCGGCGCGCTCGCGCAGCTCGGCCAGCGTGTCGGCGGCCTTGGCCAGCGCGTCGCCCGTGCGGTAGATGCCCGCCGCTCCTTCGAGCGTGTGCTGCATCTCCTCGCGCAGGTCGGCGATCCGCTCACCGTGCCCCCTGCCCCCGCGCGCGCGTTCCAGCCGCCGCCGCTCGTCCGCGCCCTGGATGCGTACGCAGGACGGCTCGCCGTTCCGGTGCGAGCGGGCGAACCCGGCGGCGGCGACGCCCGCCCGCCGGCCGAAGACGAGGATCTCGGGCAGGGAGTTGGAGCCGAGCCGGTTGGCGCCGTTGATGCTGACGCAGGCCGTCTCCCCGGCCGCGTACAGCCCGGCGACGGGGGTCGCGCCGTCGATGTCGGTGTGGACGCCGCCCATCATGTAGTGCACGACCGGGCGCACGGGGATGAGGTCGGTGGCCGGGTCGAGGTTCTGGTAGCTGCGGCACAACTCGCGCACGAACGGGATGCGGGCGTCGATCTTGCCCGCTCCGAGGTGGCGCAGGTCCAGGTGGACGACCGGCCCGTACGGCGTGTCGACGGTGCGGCCCTTCTCCTGCTCGTGCACGAACGCCTGGGAGAGCCGGTCGCGCGGGCCGAGCTCCATGCTGCGCAGCTTCGGCGTGGGCGTGGGGGTGCCGAGGTCGTAGTCCTGGAGGTAGCGGTAGCCGTCCTTGTTGATCAGCCAGCCGCCCTCCGCCCTGGCCGCCTCGGTGATGAGGATGCCGGTGAACGGCAGGCCGGTCGGGTGGTACTGGACGAACTCCATGTCCTTCAGCGGCGCCCCGGCCCGGTAGGCGAGGGTCATGCCGTCGCCGGTCTTGATGGCGGCGTTGGTGGTGAAGGGGAAGGCGCGGCCGCAGCCGCCGGTGGCGAGGATGACGGTCCTGGCGGGGATGGTCTCGATGCGGCCGGTCCTGATCTCGACGGCCACGACGCCGTGGACGCGGCCGTCGTCGACGACGAGCTTGGTGACGAACCACTCGTCGTACCTGATGATGTCCTGATATTTCAGGGTTGTTTGGAAGAGGGTGTGCAGGAGGTGGAAGCCGGTCTTGTCGGCGGCGTACCAGGTGCGCATCTTCTTCATGCCGCCGAACGGGCGCACGGCGACCCGCCCGTCCGGCTCACGGCTCCACGGGCAGCCCCAGTGCTCCAGCCGCATCAGCTCGCGCGGCGCCTCGGCCACGAACGCCTCGACCGCGTCCTGGTCGGGCAGCCAGTCGCCGCCGGAGATCGTGTCGTAGCAGTGCTCGTCGAGCGTGTCGTCGAGGCCGATCACCCCGGCGGCGCCGCCCTCGGCGGAGACCGTGTGGCTGCGCATCGGATAGACCTTCGACGCGACCGCCACCTTGAGCGCGGGTTCCTCCTCGGCGACCGCGATCGCCGCGCGCAGGCCCGCTCCGCCTCCTCCGACGATGAGCACATCGATCATGTACGTCACTTCCCGTGGTCGGGCTGGATCGGGTCCTTCACCCGCTTGCCGTCGTGGCGGATGGCGGACAGGTGGATGCTGCCGTCGTGGTACTCGTGCCGGATCATCCGGCAGCCGCACTCGAAGAACTGGTCGCGGATCACCAGGCCGTACTCGTCGTCGTCGATGAGGCGTTCGCCACCGGACCTCTTCCCGCAGGGAGCCGTCTCGGGGTCGAAGGGGCGCTTCGTGCCGGTCATCGCCGATCTCCCTAGATAGGCGAAACGTCACTTCCACACAAGCACCGCGCACCCGTGAGGGAAAGGTCAGTCACCCGTACCCTCGCGCGGCCCTACCTCGGGAGCGCCGCCCCCGCGCGTCGCCTCCTCCCCTTCATGCGGGTAGTGCAGGTCGAAGGCGGGCCTCTCGGAGCGGATCGGCGGCATGTACGTGAAGTTGTGCCGCGGCGGCGGGCAGCTCGTGGCCCATTCCAGCGAGTTGCCGTACCCCCACGGGTCGTCGAGGGTGACCTTGGGCGCGCTCCTCGCGGTCTTGAACACGTTGTAGAGGAACGGCAGGGTCGAGGCGCCCAGCAGGAACGCGCCGGCGGAGGAGACCTCGTTGAGGAAGGTGAAGCCGTCGCCCGGGCCGTAGTCGGCGTACCTCCGGGGCATGCCGATCTGTCCCAGCCAGTGCTGCACGAGAAACGTCATGTGGAAGCCGACGAACAACGTCCAGAAGTGCACCTTGCCGAGCCGGTCGTCCAGCATGCGGCCGGTCATCTTCGGCCACCAGAAGTAGAACCCGGCGAACATCGCGAACACGACGGTGCCGAACACCACGTAGTGGAAGTGCGCGACGACGAAGTAGGTGTCGCTGATGTGGAAGTCGAGCGGCGGCGAGGCCAGGATGACCCCGGTCAGGCCGCCCAGCAGGAAGGTCACCAGGAAGCCGACCGAGAACAACATCGGTGACTCGAACGTCAGGTGCCCGTGCCACATCGTGCCGATCCAGTTGAAGAACTTCACGCCGGTCGGCACCGCGATGAGGAACGTCATGAACGAGAAGAACGGCAGCAGCACCTGCCCGGTCGCGAACATGTGGTGCGCCCAGACCGTCATCGACAACCCGGCGATGGCGATGGTCGCGCCGACCAGTCCCATGTAGCCGAAGATCGGCTTGCGGCTGAAGACCGGGATGACCTCGGTGATGATGCCGAAGAACGGCAGCGCGATGATGTAGACCTCGGGATGGCCGAAGAACCAGAACAGGTGCTGCCACAGCAGCGGCCCGCCGTTCTCGGCGAGGAAGACCTGCGTGCCGAGCTTGCGGTCCGCTTCGAGCACGAGCAGCGCGGCGGCCAGCACCGGGAACGCCATCAGCACGAGCATGCTGGTCAGCAGCACGTTCCAGCAGAAGATCGGCATGCGGAACATCGTCATGCCGGGCGCCCGCATGCCGATGATCGTGGTGATGAAGTTCACCGCGCCGAGGATCGTGCCGAGCCCCGACAACGCCAGCCCCATGATCCACAGGTCGCCGCCGACCTGGGGCGTGTAGACGGACGACGACAGCGGCGTGTACCCGAACCAACCGAAGTCGGCCGCGCCGTCCGGGGTGAAGAACCCGGCCAGCACCATCAGCCCGCCGAACAGGAACAACCAGTACGCCACCGCGTTGAGCCGGGGGAAGGCCACGTCGGGCGCCCCGATCTGCAGCGGCATGATCACGTTCGCGAACCCGGCGAACAGCGGCGTGGCGAACAGCAGCAACATGATCGTGCCGTGCATGGTGAACAGCTGGTTGTACTGCTGCGTACTGACCAGTTGCAGTCCCGGCCCGGCGAGCTCGGCCCTGATGATCATGGCCATGACGCCCGCCACGAGGAAGAACCCGAACGAGGTGATCAGGTAGAGGTAGCCGATCACCTTGTGATCGGTGGTCGACAACCAGGAGGCGAGCACGGTCCCGGTGCGCCGGCGCCTGACCTGTTCGATCGAGGGTGTGCGAACGGTCGTCACGGCCGCTCCCTCCAGTATGGAGTGCCACTGACTGCCCCGATCTACCCATTCCACGCCAACGTGCGCCTGTCGGGAAGTCGTTCTTTAACCATCGCCGCCAAAGCTTGGCTCTCCCGTGGGCCGCCGGCGATCCGCTGTCGCGGGGCAGGTGCCCCTTCACGTCGCGGCGTCTTCTATCCTTCGTAACCGGACCGACGTGGAGGAGATCTCGTGACCGCTCAGCGTGACTACGCCGCCCTCGTGGAGAGAGGGCTCAAGCTCGACCTCACCAGGGGCAAGCCGTCACCGCGCCAGCTCGATCTCTCCAACGACATGCTCAGGCTGCCCACCTCCTACCGCGCGGCCGACGGCACCGACGGCCGTAACTACGGCAACCTCCAGGGCCTGCCCGAGCTGCGCGAGCTGTTCGCCCCGCTGGTGCAGGTGCCCGCGGACCAGCTCGTCGTCGGCGGCAACGCCAGCCTGGCCCTGATGCACGACACGATCGTGCACGCGCTGCTGACGCCGCTGCCGGGCGCCGCGCGCCGGTGGGTGGAGGAGCCGAAGGTCACGTTCCTGTGCCCGGTGCCGGGATACGACCGGCATTTCACCATCTGCGAGCGGTTCGGGATCACGATGGTGCCCGTCCCGATGGACGCCCACGGGCCCGACATGGACGTCGTCGAGCGCCTGGTCGCCTCCGACGCCGGCGTCAAGGGCATGTGGTGCGTGCCGAAGTACAGCAACCCGTCCGGCATCGTCTACAGCGACGAGACCGTGCGCAGGCTGGCCACCATGCCTGCCGCCGCGCCCGACTTCCGCATCTTCTGGGACAACGCCTACGCGGTGCACCACCTCACCGACACCCCGGCCGAGCTGGCCGACGTGCTCGCGCTCAGCGCCGCGCAGGGCAACGCCGACCGCGTGTTCGTCTACGCCTCCACCTCGAAGGTGACGCTGGCGGGCGCGGGCGTGTCCTTCTTCGGATCCTCGCCGGCCAACGTCGAGTGGTTCCTGCGCAACACCGCCAAGCAGTCCATCGGCCCCGACAAGCTCAACCAGCTCCGGCACGTGGAGTTTCTGCGCGACGGCGCCGGAGTCGCCGCCCACATGCGCCGCCACGCCGAGCTGATCGGGCCGAAGTTCGAGCTGGTCGACAAGATCCTGACCGAGCAGCTCGGCGGCCTGGCCACCTGGACGAGCCCGAAGGGCGGCTACTTCATCAGCCTCGAGGTGCCGCACGCCGCCGAGGTCGTGGCCAGGGCGAAGGCGGCGGGCATCGCACTGACCCCGGCGGGCGCCACCCACCCCTACGGCGACGACCCCGCTGACCGCACCATCAGGATCGCGCCCACCTACCCCGAGCTCGACGAGCTGGAGCAGGCCATCAACGGCCTGGCGGTCTGCGTGCGCCTGGTGGCGGAGGAGCGCGGCTGAGTCAGCGGCCCGGCCGGAAGCCGAAGATGTACTCGCGCGTCTCGCTCGGATGGAACGAGACGCCGACCTCCGGCTCGAACACGACGTTGTCGCGGGCGCAGTAGCACAGGCGCTCCCACACGGTCATGGCCTTCTCCCTGGCCGGGGCCTCGCTGTCGTCGCGCTTGCGGGCGCCGTACGAACCGAGCACGTTCAGCAGCCCGAGCCCCCAGAACAGGCCGGTCAGGCAGAACGGCGCGAGCAGCACCTCACCCCAGTTGGGGTCCTGGCCCATCGCGATGACCAGCGACATGACCAGGTGGGCCAGGGCCGCGAGGAGCAGCATGATGTAGCCCTGGTTCCTGGCCCACGGGGTGTAGTGGCGGCTGGGGAACGACAACCAGACCGCGAGCTGCGTGCGGCTCATGACGTGCTTCGAGGCGCCGAGGGAGGCCGCCATCGGTAAGTCGGCCACCTCGCGCGCCCCCGGTAACCGGACCCGCCCGATCTTGTACGTGGTCCCCGCGGCGACCGCACCGGGGACCGCCACGACCTGGCCGGTCTCCGCACACACCGGGCACCTGACTTTCACTCGGGCAGTTTGGCCCTAAGCCACGGCCTGCGCAAACCGTACTCAGGGGGTCCTCTCCGAGTTGCGGCGATCTGCACCTTAAGGTGCATGGTGTGAGACCGATTGATGCGTTGGCGAACTCCCTCCCCGAAGGTCGCGTTCTGACCGATCCGGACGTGATCGACTCCTATGCCCGCGATCGGACGTACCTGGAACCCGGCAAGCCGGCCGGCGTGGTGCTCGCCGCCTCCCGCGACGACGTGGTGACCACCATGAAGTGGGCCACCGAGCACCGGGTGCCGGTCGTGCCGCGCGGCGCGGGGACCGGCCTGGCGGGCGCCTCCGTCGCCGGCGACGGCTCGGTCGTCCTGTCGCTGGCCAGGATGACCGCGATCAGGGAGCTCTCCCCCGCCGACGAGATCGCCGTCGTCGAGCCCGGCGTCATCACCGCCGACCTCGACAGGGCCGCCAGGGAGCACGGCCTGATGTACGCGCCCGATCCGTCGTCGTACGAGATCTCCACGATCGGCGGGAACCTGGCGACCAACGCCGGCGGGCTGCGCTGCGTCAAGTACGGCGTGACCAGGGACTCGGCGCTCGGTCTCGAGGTCGTGCTGGCCGACGGGCGCATCCTCGACACCGGCCGCCGCACGATGAAGGGCGTCACGGGCTACGACCTGACCGGGCTGTTCGTGGGCTCGGAGGGCACCCTGGGCGTGATCACGGCGGCCACGGTCCGGCTGCGCCGCGCGCCCGCCACGGCCCCGGCCACCTTCGCCGCGGAGTTCGGCTCGCTGCGGGACGCGGGCGCCGCCGTGTCGGCGATCATGGCGGCCGGCTGCCAGCCCTCCCTGATGGAGCTGCTCGACCGGGCCACGCTGGAGGCCATCGACGACTGGCGCAACATCGGTCTCGAACCGCAGACCCAGGCCATGCTGATCGGCCAGTCGGACGCGACGGACGGCCAGGCGATGGCCGCGCGCATGGACGAGTTGTGCATGGCGAACGGCGCCTCATTCGTGGCCGTCTCCTCCAGCCCTCAGGAGGCCGAGGAGCTGATCGGGCTGCGCAGGCTCGCCTACCAGGCCAAGGAGCGGCAGGGCGCGTGCCTGGTCGAGGACGTGTGCGTGCCGCGTTCCGTCCTGCCCGACATGATCACGGCGATCGAGGCGGCGGCGGCCCGGCACGGGGTGCGCATCGCCACGGTCGCGCACGCGGGGGACGGCAACCTGCACCCCGTCTTCATCTTCGAGCACGGCACCATCGAGCCGCCCCCGGAGGTGTGGGCCGCGGCGGACGAGGTGTTCACGCACGCGCTGGAGCTGGGCGGCACCCTGACGGGAGAGCACGGCGTCGGCCTGCTCAAGCAGCGCTGGCTGGCGCTGGAGGCCGGGCCGGTCGCCACGGAGGTGCAGCAGGGCGTCAAGGCGGTCTTCGACCCGCTGGGCATCCTCAACCCGGGCAAGGCGATCTGACATGTGATCTCGGCTTCATCAAGCCGTGACCTAGGGGTTGGCGAAGCACACGACCTGCGAAGGAACGTTGACTTACACCGTCAAAACGTGAAGGTTCTGACAGGTCCGGCAGACGCCCCAACGGTCTCGCTGGTAGCGTTTTGCCTCATCTACTGGGTTGTGATGGGGGTCCGACGTGAATCAGTTCCAGCCGCTGGAGGCGGACGATCCGCGGCGGCTGGGGACGTATGACATCGTCGCCCGGCTCGGCGAGGGCGGCCAGGGGATCGTTTATCTCGGCGAGAGCGACTCGGGGGAACAGGTCGCCGTCAAGCTGCTGCACAACGCCCTGGTCGCCGACACCGACGCCAGGACGCGGTTCCTGCGCGAGGTCGCGGTGGCGCAGCGGGTGGCCAGGTTCTGCACCGCTCCCGTGCTCCACGCCGACCTGGAGGGCAGCCGCCCGTACATCGTGAGCGAGTTCGTCCCCGGGCCCTCGCTGCGCGAACTGGTCATCAACGAGGGGCCGCGGCGGGGCGCCGCGCTCGAACGGCTCGCGATCAGCACGGCCACCGCGCTCGCCGCCATCCACCGCGCCGGCATCCTGCACCGCGACTTCAAGCCCGCCAACGTGCTCATGGGCCCCGAGGGGCCCGTCGTGATCGACTTCGGCATCGCCCGTGCGCTCGACTCCCCCGGAGCGACGGCCACGGGCATGGCCATGGGGACGCCGTCGTACCTGGCGCCCGAGCAGCTCACCGGGGCGGCCGTGTCGGAGGCCGCGGACGTGTTCGCCTGGGGCGTCACGATGGTGTTCGCGGCGACGGGCAAGCCCGCGTTCGGCGCCGACTCCATCCCCGTGGTGATGAACCGCATCCTGAACGAGGAGCCCGAGCTCGGCTCGATGGAGGGCGTGCTCGCCGAGCTGGTGGCCGCCTGCCTGTCCAAGGACCCCGCGCAGCGGCCCTCCGCCGACGAGCTCATCGTCAACCTCACCGGCCAGCCGGTCCCGAAGGCCGCCGTCGAACCGACGGTCCGGCAGGCCGAAGCCGCCCAGCCCGAGACACCGGCGCAGCAGGAGG
The DNA here is from genome assembly GCF_004352805.1 of Nonomuraea mesophila. Classification (NCBI taxonomy): domain Bacteria; kingdom Bacillati; phylum Actinomycetota; class Actinomycetes; order Streptosporangiales; family Streptosporangiaceae; genus Nonomuraea; species Nonomuraea mesophila. The sequence continues at coordinate 5,378 of NZ_SMLD01000053.1, read as the reverse complement.
GCGAGCGTTCCGACGCAGGGGCCGGTCCCGCCGGCGCAGCTGCCGGTCCCGGCGGCCAGGAGGATGTCTACCCCGGCCCGTGGACGCAGCCGACCGGTCCCAACCTCGTGGGCGGCCCGCTCCAGACGGGCCCGCAGCCCGTGGGGCCCCCGCAGACCGGCCAGTACGTCACGCCTCCCGCCGCCGCCCAGCACGGCCAGGGCAACCCCGGTCAGAGCGGCCCCGTCCCCGGACAGAGCGGTCCCCTCCCGGGTGCCGGGCACAATCCAGGACTCAGCGGGCCCATTCCGCACATCCCTGGCCAGAGCAGCCCCGGGCAGAGCGGCCCCATCCCGGGTCAAGGCAATCCGGGCCAGAGCGGCCCCGTCCCCGGACAGGGGCACCCCGGGCAGAGCGGGCCCATCCCCGGACAGGGACATCCCGGTCAGGGCGGGCCAGGTCAGGGCGGAGCAGGTCAAGGGCACCCCGGTCAGGGCGGGCCAGGTCAGGGGCATCCCGGCCAGAGCGGGCCCGTACCGGGCGCCGGCCACAACCCGGGGCTCAGCGGGCCCATCCCCCACGTCCCCGGCCAGGCCGGTCCCGCGATGGGAGCGGCGGGCGCTCCCCAAGGCGGCATGGCGCACAACGGCCCCCACTCCGCCGGCGGTCCCGTTGGACCGCACCATCCCGGCGCTCAGGGCGGCCAGCAGTCCCCGATGCCCGGAGCGGCGGGTGGCGGCTCCCAGAACCCTCAGGGCCCCGGCTCCCCGTACGCGGGGGCGCCACAGGGCGGTCCACAGGGCGGTCCACAGGGCGGTCCACAGGGCGGTCCACAGGGCGGTCCACAGGGCGCGGGTGCCGGCATGCCGCCCCACGGCCCCGGCGTGCCCCCGGGCGGCGGGTACCAGCAGGGCGGCGGTTCGCCGCGGCCGGGCGACGGCTCGTCCGGCAAGCAGCGCCGTACGCTGACCCTCGCGCTCTCCGGCGCCGCCGCCGCGGCCCTGCTCGTGGTCGTCGGCGCGGTCGTGGTGCAGGCGAACAGCCAGGAAGTACCGGTCGTGCCGGTGGGGAACGCCTCGAACGGCACCCCGGGTGACGGCTCGGGGGCCGGGCAGCCCGGCAAGCCGCCCGCCACGACGTCCCCGACGGAGACAGTGCCCGTCCCCACCCTGGACATCGACCCGACGACCAAGAAGCCCAGGAAGCCCAAGCGGACCGTCACGCCGCGTCCGCGCTACACCCAGGCGCCCGTCCCGCAGAACCGCAGGCCGCAGCCGACGCCCACGCAGACCAGGAAAAAGAAGAAGACGATGGTCGACCCCGATCCGGAGCCGACCCTGCGTCCGACCGCGGGCCCCACGCGGACCCTGCCGGTGGTCAAGCGGCCCAAGCAGGCCGCCGCCCCGAAGAAGGTCGCGCCCAAGAAGAACCCGTACAGCCCGACGAAGGTGTGCGGCTCCGGCTACAAGATCATCAACTCGCACGAACTGGGCAGCAACGCCACGATCTACCTCGCCTACCACGCGAAGTCGGGCAAGAACTGCGTGGTCACGATGTCGCGCCTGGTCGGGACGGGCAAGATCCCGATGAACGCCCTGCTCCAGGTCAAGAAGGGCAGCAAGGCGAGCAACCCCGGCAAGTTCAGCGCGTACGCGGGCCCCGTCAGGCTGGCGGCGAAGAAGAAGTGCGTGATCTGGGGCGGTTCGTGGGGTACGCAGAGCTGGAAGTCCGGCTGGAGCCACTGCGGCTGACCTCCGCGCTGCCACGCTGCCGCGCTCCCGGGCTTACGGGCTCCCCGGGCTTGTGGGCTCACGCGCCTTCGGGCTCGCGTCGGGCCGCCGTGCCCGGTGACCCGAGCGCTCGCGTACGCTAGCGTGGCTGACGTGATCGTCAAGTCTCCGGCGCCCACCTCCAGAGGCAGGCGCACGCGGGCCGCGTTGGTGCAGGCCGGGCGCGAGGCGTTCGAGGAGCACGGCTACGACGCCGTGCGGATCGACGACGTGTGCGTGCGCGCCGGGGTCTCCCACGGCACCTTCTACACCTACTTCGGCTCCAAGGACGCGTTGTTCGGCGAGGTCGCGGAGGCCGTGGTCGGCGAGATGTTCGCGGCGAGCGTCGTGGGTGCGGCCGCTCCCGCCGACCCGTACGCCCGCATCGAGGCCGCCAACCGCCTCTACCTGCGGGCCTGGGCGGCGAACTCCCGGCTGATGCGCATGTTCGAGCAGGCCGCGACCGGCGGCGACCGGTTCGGCCCGCTGCTGCTGGAGCTGCGCGAGGTGTTCGTGCGGCGGGGCGCCGAGGGGCTGCGGCGGCTGCAGGAGCAGGGCCTGGCCGACCCGGCGCTCGACCCCCGGCTGACCGCGATCATGCTGGGCGGGATGGTCGAGCACTTCGCCCACGTCTGGCTCCACCTGGGCGAGCAGGCGGCGGAGGAGACGGCCGTCGACCACCTGACCCGGTTGTGGGCGCGGGCCATCGGATTGACGGACGCGTCACCTTCGGCGCGGCCGGAGGAGGGCGCGTGATCAGAAGCAGGATCGACCCGGCGAGCGAGGAGCACCGGAGCCGCCGCGCGTCGATGCTGGCCAAGCTGGCCGAGCTGGACGCCGAGCACGCCAAGGCGGTGGGCGGGGGCGGCGGGAAATACGTCGAGCGGCACCGCGCGCGCGGCAAGCTGCTGGCGCGTGAGCGCGTCGAGCTGCTGATCGACGCCGACTCCCCCTTCCTGGAGCTGTCGCCGCTCGCCGCGTGGGGCAGCGACTTCCCCGTCGGGGCGAGCCTGGTGTCCGGAATCGGCGTGATCGAGGGCGTCGAGTGCGTGATCACGGCGAACGATCCGACGGTCCGCGGCGGCGCCTCCAACCCGTGGACGCTGAAGAAGTCGCTGCGCGCGGCGGACATCGCGCTGCGCAACCGCCTCCCGTACGTGAACCTGGTCGAGAGCGGCGGCGCGGACCTGCCCACGCAGAAGGAGATCTTCATCCCCGGCGGGCAGATCTTCCGCGACCTGACGCGGCTGTCAGCGGCGGGCGTCCCGACCGTCGCGCTCGTGTTCGGCAACTCCACCGCCGGCGGCGCCTACGTGCCCGGGATGAGCGACTACGTGGTGATGGTCCGCGAGCGGGCCAAGGTGTTCCTGGGCGGGCCGCCGCTGGTCAAGATGGCGACCGGCGAGGAGTCCGACGACGAGTCGCTGGGCGGGGCGGAGATGCACGCCAGGGTGAGCGGGCTCGCCGACCACCTGGCGGAGGACGAGCACGACGCGCTGCGCATCGGGCGCTCGATCGTGCGCTCGCTCGGCTGGCGCAAGCAGGGTGTCGTCCCCGGGCCCGCGCGCGAGCCGTTCTATCCGGCGGACGAGCTGCTCGGCATCGTCCCCGAGGACCTGAAGGTGCCGTTCGACCCCCGGGAGGTGATCGCGCGGGTGGTGGACGGCAGCGAGTTCGAGGAGTTCAAGCCGGCGTACGGTGTCTCGCTGGTGACGGGCCGGGCGAAGATCCACGGTTATCCGGTCGGCGTGCTGGCCAACGCCCAGGGCGTGCTGTTCAGTGAGGAGTCGCAGAAGGCCACGCAGTTCATCCAGCTGGCGAACCAGTCGCGCACGCCGCTCGTCTTCCTGCAGAACACGACCGGCTTCATGGTCGGCAAGGACTACGAGCAGGGCGGCATCATCAAGCACGGCGCGATGATGATCAACGCGGTGTCCAACTCGACCGTGCCCCACCTGACGATCGTCATGGGCGCCTCCTACGGCGCGGGCAACTACGGCATGTGCGGGCGGGCCTACGACCCCCGGTTCCTGTTCAGCTGGCCGAGCGCCAAGTCGGCGGTGATGGGGCCCGCGCAGCTCGCCGGCGTGCTGTCCATCGTGGGCCGGGCTTCGGCGCTGGCCAAGGGGCAGGTCTACGACGAGGAGGCCGACGCGGCGATGCGCGCCATGGTGGAGGACCAGATCGAGGCCGAGTCGCTGGCGTTCTTCCTGTCGGGCCGCCTCTACGACGACGGGGTCATCGATCCGCGCGACACGCGCACCGTGCTCGGCATGTGCCTGTCGGCGATCAACAGCGCGCCGGTCCCGGAGCCGGCCGGATTCGGGGTGTTCCGCCCGTGATCACCCGGCTGCTCGTCGCGAACCGGGGCGAGATCGCCCGCCGCGTCTTCCGCACCTGCCGCTCGCTCGGCATCTCCACGGTCGCCGTGCACTCCGACCCCGACGCGGAAGCGCCGCACGTCGCCGAGGCCGATCTCGCCGTACGCCTGCCGGGTGCGCACCCCTCGGAGACGTATCTGGACGCCGGGCTCATCCTGGCCGCCTGCCGCGCCACCGGGGCGGACGCCGTGCACCCCGGCTACGGCTTCCTGTCGGAGAACGCCGAGTTCGCGCAGGCCGTGCTCGACGCCGGGCTGGTGTGGGTCGGCCCGCCGCCCGAGGCGATCGCGGCCATGGGGTCCAAGGTCGCGGCCAAGCGGCTGATGGCGGAGGCGGGGGTGCCCGTCCTGCCCTCGCTCGACCCGGCCGCTCCCGGCGATTTCCCGCTGCTGGTGAAGGCCTCCGCCGGTGGCGGCGGCCGGGGCATGCGGATCGTACGCGAGCCGGGCGAGCTGGCACGAGAGGTCGAGTCGGCGCGGCGGGAGGCGGCTGCGGCCTTCGGCGACGGCACCGTGTTCGTGGAGCCGCTGCTGGAGGCGGCCCGGCACGTCGAGGTCCAGGTGGTCTCCGACCGGCACGGCACCGTGTGGGCGCTGGGCGAGCGCGAGTGCAGCGTGCAGCGGCGGCACCAGAAGGTCATCGAGGAGTGCCCGTCGCCCGGGATCTCCGCCGGGCTGAGGGAGCACCTGTTCGAGGCCGCCGTCAGGGCCGCGCGGGCGGTCGGCCACGTCGGTGCGGGGACGGTGGAGTTCCTGGTCAAGGACGACCGGGTCGCCTTCCTCGAGATGAACACCCGGCTCCAGGTCGAGCACCCCGTCACCGAGCTGGTCCACGGCGTCGACCTCGTACGGCTGCAGCTCGAGATCGCCGAGGGCGCCGCGCTGCCGGCGAGCCCGCCCGAGCCCGCCGGGCACGCGGTGGAGGCCCGGCTGTACGCGGAGGACGACGACTACCTTCCGCAGACAGGGGTGCTGCGGCGGTTCGAGGTGCCCGGTGACGTGCGCGTGGACGCGGGCGTGGAGTCGGGGTCCGTGGTGTCGCCGTACTACGACGCGATGCTGGCCAAGGTGGTGGCGCACGGCTCGTCGCGGGGGGAGGCGGTACGGCGGCTGGTCACGGCGTTGCGGCGGGCGAAGCTCCACGGGCTCACCACTAATCGGGACCTGCTCGTACGAATCCTGACAAATCCCGCTTTCCTTGCCGGCGACACCCACACCGGCTTCCTCGCCCCCGACGGCCCCCTCCACAC
>NZ_SMLD01000421.1:0-403 GCF_004352805.1 Nonomuraea mesophila | reverse complement strand
GGGGTGGGGCTGAGGGCGAGCGCCAGCCCGATGGCCGTGGCGCCGGTCCAGGAGAATGGCACAGTACGGAGTTTGGCGATATTTCCGTTTTATGATCCCTCTCTTACAAATATCTTGAAATAAGGCCTTGCCAGGTCAGGCCCGAGATAGGGAGGTGTCGGCAGGTTCGTCGACGTGGAGAGTGAACAGTGGGGACACCTCAGGTTGAGGGCGGCGACGCGCACGGCGGCCCCAGGGCGGGGCTGGGCCTGGCGGCCGATCAGCGTGACGTGCACAGCTACACCTCCCCGAAAACCGGGCTCACCACGGAGTGGGCCGAGGGTCCCGACGGCGTCGAGGAGGCGTACGCCGACCACGTCCACTTCCACCGCAACGGCGACTACCCCCCGGAGCCGCCCGCCCC
>NZ_SMLD01000052.1:0-52869 GCF_004352805.1 Nonomuraea mesophila | reverse complement strand
GGGGTGACGTACTTCCTGTTCAGCCCGGCGCTGCAGGAGGGCGTGAGCTTCACCTCGCGCTCGATGTTCACCGCGTGGGCGAGCCCCACGCAGACGTTCGGGGCGCTGCTGTTCGCTCCCGTGGTGCTGATGCTGGCCGGCGGGCGGCTCAGCCGGGTGGCGCTCGCCGTGCTGCTGCTCGCGCTGACCGGGGCCAAGGCCACGTTCCTGCCGCTGCTGCTGGCCGGGCTGGTGCTGGTGCTGGTCGTGCGCGGGTTCGTGGAGCGTCGGGTGCGCGCGGAGTGGGCGCTGGCCGCGGCTCTCACGCTGGGGTCCCTGCTGATCGCGCAGTTCGTGGTGTTCGGGCGCGGCGCGCAGGGCACGGCGGTCGCGCCGTTCGCCACGATGCGCTCGCTGTGGGGTTCGGTGGCGGGTGTGGAGATGCCGGAGCTGGCGTCCGTGCCTGCCTGGCCGCTGGTGGTGCTGACGGCGGTGCACCTGTTCTGCCTGGCGTGCGTGTGGGGCGGGGCGGCGGCGCTGGGGCGGCGGGCGCTGGAGCCGCCGATGGTGCTGGTGCTGGGCCTCGGGGCGGCGGGCGTGGGCGCGACCGTGGTGTTCGGGCATCCGTCGTTGTCGCAGCTGTACTTCCTCGAAAGCGCTCGTCCCTACCTGTCGATCGCCGCCGTGTGCGGGGTGCTCGCGGCGCGGCGGGTGCCGTGGCCGCTCGTGGCCTGCCTGGTGGGGATGGGCGCGGGGGCCGCACTGCTGGCCTCGTCGCTCGACGTCTCGGGCGGTGTGCTCGCGGCGGTGGCGGTGCCGTACTCGATGCTCGCGGCGGCGGCGCTGATGGTGTGGCGGCTCAGGCTCGGGCTGGCGGTGGTGGCGCTGCTGGCGGGGTACGCGGTGCCGGAGTCGGCGCGTGACGTGGCCGCGCACGTCACGCCCGAGAAGGGCGAGCGGGCGCGCGAGATCCCCGACGGGGCGCTGGAGGCGGGCCGGTGGTTGCGCGAGCATTCCTCGCCCGGTGACGTCGTGGCCACCGACCTGCACTGCCGCGCGGTCACGGAGCCGGCGTGCGACAGCAGGCACTACTGGGTGGCCGGGTTCACGGAGCGGCGGGTGCTGGTGGAGGGGTGGGCGTACGCCGAGAGCACGCTGTCGCGGACCCCGCTGTTCAGGGCGTCCTACCTCGACGTGCCGTTCGCCGACCCGGCGCGGCTGGCGGCGAACGACGCGGTGTTCCGGCGGCCGACGGCGGAGAACGTCCGGCATCTCGCCCAGGAATATGGCGTCAAATGGCTCTTCACCGACAGAAACCGCAAGCTGGAGAGATTCGCCCAGCTGCGTTTCCGGAACGAAAGTTCGTCGGTCTACGAGCTTTTCTGAGGGTAAAGATAATCTCCTTTTCTGGAACGAGGAGGAGAAACCGAGCCCGTCCCGCTCGACAGCCCCAGCACCATTTTCGTGGAGCCACGGCCACGAGCTACAGATGGGGACTCTATGAACACGCGTGCCGCCCTGGAGCCGCGCCCCCGCCTCGCCGACGACGCCGCCAACCGGCTGGCGTGGGTGGACATCGTCATCCCCGTGCTCAACGAGGAGCGTGCGCTGCCGGGCTGTGTACGCACGCTGGCCGGGTTCCTCGAAGAACGTTTCCCGCTGCCGTGGCGCATCACGATCGTGGACAACGGCAGCACCGACGGCACCTGGGCGCTCGCCACCGCACTGGCCGGGGAGTTCGACCTGGTGCACGCCCGCCGGCTCGACATCAGGGGCAGGGGAGCGGCGCTGCGGGCGGCCTGGCGCGACAGCCCGGCCGACATCGTGGCGTACATGGACGTCGATCTGTCCACCGACCTCGACGCCCTGTTCCCGCTGGTGGCGTCGGTGGCCAGCGGGCATTCGGAGATCGCCATCGGCACGCGGCTGGCGCACAGCGCGCGCACCCACCGCTCGCTGCGCCGCGAGGTCGTATCGCGCGGCTACAACGCCCTGCTCAGGTATGGATTCGGCGTCCGGTTCAGCGACGCCCAGTGCGGGTTCAAGGCGGCCAGGGCCGACGTGGTCCGGCCGCTGATGGACAAGGTCGAGGACGACGCATGGTTCTTCGACACCGAACTGCTGCTGCTGGCCGAGCACAACGGGCTGCGGGTGCACGAGGTGCCGGTCGACTGGATCGAGGACGCCGACTCGCGCGTGCGCGTGGTGCGGACCGCGATCGACGACCTGAAGGGGCTGGCCAGGGTCGCCTGGTCGATGTCGACGGGCCGGGCCTCGGTCGCGGTGCGGCGCTCGGAGCCGAGGCCGACGCATCCTGACGCGGTGGTCGGCCGGCCGCGGGCGGTGACGTTGGCGAAATTTCTGTCGTTCGCGGCGATAGGCCTTTTCTCCGTCATTCTGTACACGCTGATCTATCTCCCTCTGCGCGATCTGTGGTCGCCGGCCATGACGAATCTCGGCGCGCTCGTCCTCACCGGAATCATCAACATCGAGGCGAACCGCCGGTGGACCTTCAGGAAACGCACCACCGTACATTTCCGAGCGTTCCTACTCTTTCTGGCGAACTACGCCCTCACCACCGTGGCCGTGCTCAAAGTGCCCCCGGGCTCCGGGCGGCTGACCGAGGTGGGCGTGGTCGCCGCGACGTACTGCCTGCTCACCCTCATCCGTTTCACGGCCCTCGACCGCTGGGTCTTCCCGAGGAAGTGATCGATGGAGACGACTGAGATCCGCCGCCTGACCGAGCTCGAGGACACCCACTGGTGGTATCGCGAGCGCCGCGCCATCCTGCGCAGGCAGCTGCGCGAGCTCGACCTGCGGCGTCCCCCGCTGAGGCGGGCGCTGGACATCGGCGCCGCCGGGGGCGGCAACACCCGGGTGCTGGTCGAGGCCGGCTGGGACGCCACCGCCACCGACTACAGCGAGACGGCGGTCGAAGTGGCCAGGGAGCGCGGCCTGCGGGCCGTGCACGCCGACGCCAGGGCGCTGCCTTTCGCGTCGGGCAGCATGGGCCTCGTGACCGCGTTCGACGTGCTGGAGCACATCCGCGAGGACCACCTGGTCACCGAGGAGATCGCCCGGGTGCTGGCGCCCGGCGGGCACACGCTGTTCGCGGTGCCGAGCGACATGGCGTTGTGGTCCGCCCACGACCACGCCGTCGGCCACGTACGCCGCTACGGCCGCGAGTCGCTGATCAGCGTGGTCCGCAGGGCCGGGCTGAGCATCGACCGCGTATGGAGCTGGAACGTGCTGCTGCGCCCGCTCGTGCTGCGGCACCGGCGCCGGTCCGCGGGCAGCGACCTGAAGAAGACGCCGTTCCTCGTCAACGCCGGCCTGTCGGCGGTCGTCCGCGCCGAGAGGTATCTGCCGGTGGGCTCGCGCAAGGGTGTGACGTTGTTCCTGCGTGCCCGGCTCGCATGAGGACAGTGTCGGGAAAGTGATGTGCGAGCGGCTCCTGCGGGGGCGGCATTGGCTCTAGGCTGTCCGTGTGGTGATCAACTCCCTGCTCGCGGCCACGCTGGCCCTGACTTCCACGACCGCTCTCCCGGCTCAGGCCGCCGTCGACTGCAAACGGGTCAAGTGCCTGGCGCTGACGTTCGACGACGGGCCGGGCGCGACCACGCCCTCCGTGCTCAGGACGCTCAAGAAGGCGAGGGCGAAGGCCACCTTCTTCCTGGTGGGCAAGCAGGTGGAGAAACGTCCCAAGCTCGCCAGGCAGGTGCTGGCGCAGGGGCACGCGATCGGCAACCACACCTACGACCACATCTCGCTGCCGTCCTACAACGACGACCGGATCATCAACGAGCTCAAGCTCACCCAGACCGCGATCAGGAAGGCCACGGGCCACCGGCCCGTCATGTTCCGCCCGCCCTACGGGCACACCGACGAGCGGGTGCTGGCGCTGGCCGGTCAGACGGACCTCGCGCAGGTGTTATGGAGCGGCACGACGCTCGACTGGAAACTGCGTGACCCGAAGAAGATCAAGGCGGCGGTGCTGAGGCTGGCCAAGCGCGACGGCGTGCTGCTGATGCACGACGTGGTCCCGGCCACGGCGAAGGCGATGCCGGGCATCGTCAAGGAGCTCAAGAAGCGGGGCTACCACCTCGTCACGGTGCCGACGCTGCTGCGGGGCGGGAAGCCGGTCGCCGGCGAGAGCTACCCCTAGCCGCTCTCGCGGGCGTCATAACGCTCGCGGGAGGCGGCGACGCAGGCGCTGTGCCGGCGTGACCAGTTGGTGAGCGTCAGCATGGCCTCATAGAGCTCCAGCGCCATGGGCGTGGCGCGATATTCGACCTTGGGCGGCACCGTCGGATGGACGGTGCGCTCCAGCAGCCCGTCGCGCTCCAGGTTGCGCAGCGTGAGGGTGAGCATGCGCCGGCTGATGCCCTCGATGAGCCGCTCCAGCTCCGTGAAGCGCACCGGCCCGCGCGAGGTCGCCACGATGATCTGGATGGCCCACTTGCCGGCGATCCTGTCGAGGATCTCGCGCGGCGGGATGGGGCAGACGCCGTGCGCGATCATCGCCTCCGCGTCGTCCAGCGTCTTGAGCTCGGGTGGTACAGCGGTGTTCCTCTGGGACATGAAAGTGCCTTCTTCCTGGTTCTTCCATAGTCACACATCATGGCCACTGTTACATATCGTGTCCTTAGAAAGTTGGCCGTGATGAACAGATGGGCCGCATTCGCGTTGCTGGCCGCCACCCAGTTCGTGCTGATCCTCGACTCGACCATCGTGAGCATCGCGATGCCGCCCATGGGGCGCGAGCTGGGCATGACGGCGCAGGACCTGTCGTGGACGACGACGGCGTACGCGCTGGTGTTCGGCGGGCTGCTGCTGCTCGGCGGGCGGTTGTCCGACTACGTGGGCCGGCGGCGGATCTTCATCGCCGGGATGGTGGTGTTCGCGCTGGTGTCCCTGGTCGGGGGCGTGGCCTCGTCGGGTGGGGTGCTGATCGCCGTACGCGCCGCGCAGGGACTGGCCGGCGCCCTGGTCGCGCCCGCGGGGATGTCGCTCGTGATGGCGTTGTTCAAGGGCGATCCCGCGCTCAACAAGGCGATGGGACTGTGGGGCGCGGTCGGAGGCATGGGCGCCTCGGTGGGCACGGTGCTCGGCGGGCTGCTCACCGACTGGTTCGGCTGGCGGTCGGTGTTCCTGGTGAACACGCCGATCGGGCTGGCCGTGGCCGGGCTGGCGCTCGTGCTGCTGCCCGCCGTACGCACCGCGGAGCCCGTACGCGGCTTCGACCTGGCCGGCGCGGTCACCTCCACCGCCGGGCTGGGCCTGCTCATCTACGCCCTGACGGGCGCCGCGGAGGCCGGCTGGGCCTCGGCCAGGACGCTCGGCCTCGGCGCCCTGGCGGTCGTCCTCATCGTCGCGTTCCTCGCCATCGAGCGGCGCTCGGCGAACCCCCTCGTCCCCCTGAACGTCTTCCGCAGGCGTACGCTCCGCGCGGGCAACGCCGTGATGTTCCTGGTGGCGGCGGCGATGCAGCCGGTGGCCTTCCTGCTGGCCCTCTACACCCAGGTCGTGCTCGGCTACAGCCCCACCCAGTCAGGGCTGGCAACGGTGGCCATTCCCGTGACGATCGCGCTGACCGCCTCGTTCCTCGGGGGGCGCGTGCTCACCAGGTACGGCCTGCGCACGACGGCCGCCGCGGGCCTGGTGTTCATCACGGTGGGCGCGGCCCTCTACCTGCGGATCGACGCGCGCGGCGACTACGTGTTCGGCCTGCTGGGCCCAGAGGTGCTCACGGGCTTCGGCTTCGGCCTCCTCGTGGGCGCGGCCACCGTCGCCGCCACGTCGGAGGCGTCGCCGTCGGAGTCGGGGATGGTGTCGGGGTTGTTCAACGTGACCACGCAGGTGGGCATCTCGGTCGGCATCGCGGGGCTGGTGACCGTCGCCGCCGCCGTGTCGGGCGGCTCGGCCGCGCCGGAGGCGCTCGTCGCGGGGTATCGGGCGGCGTTCCTCGGCTCGACGGTGCTGGCGGCGCTGGCTCTGGTGGCCGCGCTGGCGCTGCTGCCCCGCCGCGAGGAGCCGATGCGGGAGGACCAGCCGGTTCCGGTGTGAATTGCTCACTGTGTGAAGGATGTGGCTAAAGTGCCATGTGCACGTCAAGCGATCGGGGGGACCGCCACGTTGCCTGACTGACCGTACCCGTACCCCTGGTCGCGAAGCCACGCGACAGGAGCCACCATGGGCTACCCGCCAGGCGGGCAGCAGCCGCCACCACCTGGATACCACCAGCCGCCGCACCACCACCGGCCGCAGCAGCCGTGGACCGGTGCGCCGCCCCCGCCCGCCCCACGGGGCGGGCGGGGGCCGGTCCGGATCGTCCTCGGCGTGCTCATCTCCCTCTTCGGGCTGCTGTGCACGCTCGCGGGCGCCGGGGTCATCGCCCAGGCGTTCTCCAACAGCAACCAGGAGATCTTCAACCAGCGGTACGCGAAGAACCTGTGGCGCAACCTGCCGGTCGAGACGCTGTTCCCTCCGGCGCTCGGCATGCGCGACCCGGATCGGCGCCGCGAGGAGCAGAGCGGCGGCGGGGCCTGGACGCGGGCCGCGGTCTCGAACGAGACCTCCTGCGGCAAGGCGCTGGCCGGCCTGCTCGCCAAGGAGGCGAAGAAGCGGGGTTGCCAGACGGTGCTCCGCGCCACCTACGTCGACGGCACGGGCGGGACCGCCGCCACCGTCGCCCTCGTCGTGTTCCCCACGGACGAGTCCGGCAACGACCTCGACGCCATCCTGTACGAGGCGCAGCGCGAGGAGCGCGACTACGGCGTACGGACCCTGCCGGCGAAAGGCGTCCGGTGGACGGACGGCGCGCGGGCCGGGAGCGGCGCCTCCTCGGCCGGGAGACTGTTCGTCGCGGTGACCTCAGGACCGGCCGACGGACGTCGCGCCGGCAAGCTCCCGCCGCCGTGGGGCAATCGCGAGAGCGAACAGCGCATCGACCGCTCCCCCTGGGGCGAGATGGCCGAGGGCCTCGCCAAGAGCACCACCGCCCACCTGAACGACCAGATCCAGAAGGCGAGACCGTGATCCGCAGGACGACCGTCGCAGCCCTCCTCACCGTTCCGATGCTCCTCTCGGCGGCCCTTCCCGCCCACGCCGCCGCGCCGGCCGGCTGGGAGCTCAACGCCATGGACGTGCCGGAGGCCCACCGGACCAGTCAGGGAGAGAACGTCACGGTCGCGGTGCTCGACACCGGCGTGGTGACCAGCCATCCGTCGTTCAAAGGACGGGTCACGTCTGGGCCCGACTTCATCCGCTACGGCGCCAAGAAGGGCGACCCGCACTGGGGTGAGCACGGCACCGCGATGGCCTCCAACGTGTTGTCCGTCGCCCCCAAGGCACGGGTGTTGTCCCTGCGGGTCATCCTCGACCACGAGGACCCCGGCAGGGACCGCATCGAGGAGGAGTGGGAGAAGTGGCGCAAGGGCGGCACCTTCAGCAAGGAACTCGAGCCGATGCAGACGGCACTGTCCCGAGCCGTCCGCTACTCGGTCGACAAGGGCGCCAAGGTCATCTCCATGTCCCTGGGCACCGACGAGTGGGGGGGCTTCCACGACTACCTCGACGACGTCGCCGCGGCGGTCGACTACGCCACGAGCAAGGGCGTCGTCGTGCTCGCCTCCTCCGGCAACGGCGGATCCACCGACCGTCTCGCCACCGACGCCAACAACGTGGTGTCCTACCCCGCCGGGTACGCCGGGGTGCTCGGCGTGGCCGCCGTCAGCCCGCAGGGGCAGCGCGCGGAGTTCTCCCAGGTGCACACGTACAACGCGATCGCCGCGCCGGGCGTCGACATCCGCAGCGCCACCAACACCGGCGGATACCGGATGGTCAGGGGCACTTCGCCGGCGTGCGCCCTGACGGCGGGCGCGGTGGCGCTGATGTTGTCGCGCAATCCCGAGCTGAGCCCGCGACAGGTACGCGACATCCTGGTGCGCACCGCCACGAAGCCCCGCAACGGCTACACCCTGTTCCTCGGGCACGGGGTGGTCAACGCCGACCGTGCGGTACGCGCGGCGGCCACGGCCAAGGGCGCCGAGGCCAAGGCGGCGGCGTACGAAGGGGAGAAACACTTCGGTGACGGGCCGGCCGACTCGCCGGTCGCCCACCCGCCGCTCGACCAGAGTTACCTGATCATCGGCGGCGTGGGCATAGGGATCGGGCTGCTGTGCTTCACCGGCACCTTCTTCCTCGTCCGGCGGCGGCGCGCCTGACCCCTCAAGTCTTGGGACAGAGGACGGCTTCGGCCGCCTTCTTCACCAGCGGGTCGATGGCGGGATTGGTGTTGGCAGTGCCCAGTGTGGTGGACAGGACGAACTGCACGCGGCCATCAGGTGAGTTGTAGGTGAGTGCGCTGAACCCGGACGAGCCACCCTTGACAAGTCCGTATTCGCCGCACACGCGCGGGTCGGCAGGCTTGTCTCCCGACGGGGGCTCCGGAGCGGGGCGACCGGCGTTCAGCGCCTCCTTCTCCTCCTTGGTGAGGACCTCGTTCCTGGCGAGGGCGCGGAAGAAGTCGCTGAGGTCGTCGGTGGTGGAGATGACGCCTCCGGCGGCGTAGCCGTAGCTCATGTTGAGGCGGTCGACGTCGCGGAGCTTGCCGTTCTTGTCGGGGTGGTAACCGTGCCCGTGCGGGCCCTTGATGCCGCCGGGCCACTTGGTGGGCAGGTAGGTGTCGTCCATGTGGAGGGGATCGAAGATACGGCGCTCGAACTCCCGGGACACGGAGTGGCGGGTGAGGTCCTCGATGATCAGTCCGAGGAGCATGTAGTTGGTGTTGGAGTAGGAGAACTTCTCCCCCGGCTCCTGCGTCCGCTCCACCGTGCGCGCCTTCTTCACCAGTTCCAGCGGCGGGTAGTAGGTGTCGAAGTCGAAGGCGTCGACGAGCTGCGGGGTGTACCAGTTGGGGATGCCCGAGGTGTGGTGGATCAGCTGCTCCACGGTGATCTCGTCGGCCCGTTCCACCAGGTCCTTCTCGACGACGACCGGCAGCAGGTCGCTGAGCTTGTCGTCCAGCGACAGCTTGCCCTCGGTGACCAGCTTCATGATGACGACCTGGGTCATCAGCTTGGTCTGTGAACCGACCCTGAAGCGGGCACTCGCGGGGATCTTGCCGCCCTTGCCGTTCAGCAGGCGGGTGCCGGCCGAACCCTTGCCGGCCTTTCTGCCGTCGACGTAGACCGCGCCGATCGCGCCGACGATCTCCTTGTGCTTCGCCAGTTCCGACAGGGCCTTCTGTACGTCGCCCAGCCGGGGCCGGTCGGCGGCGGCCGTGGCGGCGGGTGCTGCGACGCCCAGCGTCAGCATCGCGCAGGCCAGCCCGGCCAGACCCTTCACTGTCGCACGATTCACGTAGTTTCCTTTCTATGAACCCGTCACTGTGCGGGGCAGAGCAGTGATTCGGCGGCCTGCTGTACCTTCTCCGGC
Source organism: Nonomuraea mesophila (assembly GCF_004352805.1). Lineage (NCBI taxonomy): Bacteria > Bacillati > Actinomycetota > Actinomycetes > Streptosporangiales > Streptosporangiaceae > Nonomuraea > Nonomuraea mesophila. The sequence goes on along the minus strand of NZ_SMLD01000052.1, from coordinate 43,452 downwards.
AGGTCGCCGATCTCGGTGTTGGGAACCTTCAGGGTGACGTTCACGCCGAGTTGCCGGCCGTCTTGCGTGGTGAACAGGTAGGCGATGGACCCCGGCCCCGACCCGACGGCGGAGAGGGCGATGCACGTGCCGGGCTGATCCTTCGGCGGCCGTTTGCCGGCCTGATACCGCCAGAAGGCGGCCAGGTCCTTCGCGGTGGAGACGACGCCGCCCGCCGCCCAGGCGTTGGTGGCGTTCTGCCGGTCGGTGTCGCGCAGCCTGCCCTTCTCGTCGGGATAGTAGCCGTGTCCGTGCGGGCCCTTGATGCGCTGCGTGGGCCTGGTGGGCAGGTAGGTGCCGGTCATGCGCAGCGGCTTGAAGAGCCTCTCGGCGAAGGCGGCGTTCAGGCTGTCACCGGTCTTCTTCTCGATGATCAGGCCGAGCAGGATGTAGCCGGTGCTGGAGTAGGAGAACTTCTCCCCGGGGTCCTGCTCACGCGGCAGCCCTCGAGAGACCTTCAGCAGATCGATCGGAGAGTGGTACGTGAGGTCGAAGAGGTCGAGTCTCCCGCCATAGTCGGGGACCCCGGAGGTGTGCTTGAGCAGGTGGTCCACGGTGATCTCGCCGGCGCGCTCCACCAGGTCCTTCTCCACCACCACCGGCAGCAGGTCGGCGAGCTTGTCGTCCAGCGACAGCCTGCCCTCCTCGACCAGCTGCGCGATCACGGCGGAGGTCATGCCCTTCGTGTGCGACCAGCCCCGGAAGCGCGAGTCGGAGGGGATCTTGCCGCCCTTGCCGCCGATCAGGCGGGAGCCGGCCGAGCCGCGGCCGGCGCGCCGGCCGTCGTGGAACGCCTCGGCGATGACGCCCACCACGCCGGGGTCCCGGGCGAGCTCGTCCACGGCCTTCTGGACGTCCCCGGTCCTGGGCGCGGCGGAGACGGGGGCGGGGTGGACCAGTAGCGCGGCACACGCCAGTGCGGCCGCCGTACGTTTCATGGGAGGCTCCTCGATCAGGCATCACCGGAACGGACACGACTGCCGGCGGCCGGGCGAGCCCGGCCACCGGCAGCGCGCCGGCTTCCCTCGACGTCCTTTATGGCGGAGTGGCCGTTTCCTCGCTGTTTCCCGTGGGAGGGGGAGCATCCTGCCCGTACGACATCACCGGCAGATACGGGATCGTCTGGGCCGAGCACGTCCCCTACCGGATCTACGCCTACTACGCGTCGCCGCCGGGAGTGACCACGCTGACGCTGGACGCCGGGCCGTACGGCACCTTCCCCAACGTGCCCGTCAAGTCGTAGTCCGCTTCTAGAGTTCGGCTAGCCTGTTTCCCGTGAGCGAGGGCAGGAAGCCGAACAAGAAGGCGCAGAAGTCCGCCGAAACCCGGCGCCGCATCCTGGAGGCCGCCGGGGAGCTGTTCGTGGCGCAGGGCTATGGCGCGACCATGCTGCAGCAGATCGCCGACAGGGCGGGCGTGGCAGTGCAGACCGTCTATTTCGTGTTCGGCAACAAACGCCGCCTGCTCAAGGAGCTCGTCGACGTCACGATCGCGGGCGACGACCGTCCCGTGGCGACCCTCGACCGGCCCTGGTTCCGCGAGGCGCTGGAGACCGCCACCGCTCAGGAGCACCTGCGGCTGTACGTCGCCGGCACGCGGGCGGTGCTGGAGCGGGTGGCCCCGATCACCAAGGTGCTGGAGATCGCCGTGGCCACCGACCCGGAGATCGCCGGCATGTGGCCCGGCGAGCGGGATCCGCGCTACACGGTGACACAGGCCGCCGCGGACAGCCTGATGGCCAAGCCGGGGGCGCGTCCCGGGGTTCCCGACGCCGCCGACCTGCTGTACGGCGTGCTCAGCCCCGACCTCTACCTGGTGTTCGTCCGCGACCGCGGCTGGACTCCCGAACGGTTCGAGCGCTGGGCCCACGACACCCTGCGCGCCCAGCTCTGCACCGGCTGACCCGGTCGGCGAAGCGGAGAGAAACCACTACGCTGGTGCGCAATTGATCTTGGCTCGACGCCGGGTGCCGCGGGCCTTCCGCAACGACGAGGTGCTGCAGCGTGGTCACGCACGACAAGTTCCACAGGCCGGGCTCCGGGCCGCCTTCCTCGCAGCGCGAACGCTTCGACCAGGCCCTCGGCCGGTTGAAGGACGAGGGCTGGCAGATCGTCGACGCCGGGAGGTTCGCAGCCGACACCGGGACGAGCGGCCTGCTGAGCCCGCCCGCCGACCTGGGCGAGCATTTCACCCCCCGCGGCGCCCTCGTCAAGGACGTCGCGATCTCCTGGCGCGGCGGGCTGCCGTCGCGGATCCAGTCGGTGTTCGCGCGGGAGGCTCTCGTGCTCTCCGTTCCCGGACAGGCGGAGCAGGACGACGACCTCGACGCGCTGCTGAACCTGGACGCCGACGAGCTGCGCAGGCAGGCGGACGAGGCGATGGAGCAGCTCTTCGCCGCGGTGCACGGCCTGAACAGCCCGGAGGAGGGGTTCGTCACCTGCCTGGCAGGCGACGAGGTCTCCTCTGACCTGTGCCGCATCGTGGGCGCCCTCGACCGGCTCGCCAAGCACGGCTACTTCGCCGAACCCGACCTCTGGCCGACCGTCTCAGGAGGCTGGCAGCACGTCCACGAGGCCGGGGCGTCGGCCAGGGCCGTCTTCTGGACCACCCAGGCGCACACGTCGTGCTTCGACGCCCGGGGCGACCTGGTCGACCGGCTCACGCTGCAGTGGGCCGGGGACCGCGACCTGATCGCGGAGGTCCTGCGTTCCACCGGCCTCGCGGTGCGGGCGCCGCAGGACGAGGACACCTTCTTCCTCCTCCTGCCCGGCCCGCGGGACCGCGCACCAGGACACTGAGGTCTTCGGGTCACGCCGGCAGGGCCGGGCAGTCGGTGTAGCCCGCGGCGTCGCCGCCGTAGAAGGTGGCCGGGTCCGGGGTGTTGAGGGCGGCGCCGGTCGCGAGGCGGCGGGGCAGGTCAGGGCTGGCGAGGAAGAGCCGTCCGAACGCGACCAGGTCAGCGGTCCCGTCCTGGATCAGCGCGAGGTGCTCGGGGCCGGTCGGACGGGTGCCGGTGTACGGGTTGAGGATGAGGGGACCGGGGAAGCGCCGTCGCAGGGTGTGCGTCAGCTCCCGGTCGGTGGCCTCCATGATGTGCAGGTACGCCAGGCCCGTTGTGGCGATCCGCTCGACGAGCGCCTCGTAGACGGGACGCGGGTCGGGTTCGTGGATGTCGTTGCTCATCGTGCCGGGCGACAGGCGCAGGCCGGTACGGTCGCCGCCGATCGCGGCTGTGACCGCCTCGACGACCTCCACGGCGAACCGGATGCGCCCCGAGACGGACCCGCCCCAGCCGTCGGTGCGCCGGTTGGTGTTGGGGGCGAGAAACTGCTGGATCAGGTAGCCGTTGGCGCCGTGTAGTTCCACCCCGTCGAAGCCCGCATCGATCGCGTTACGGGCGGCGTCCGCATGGTCGGCGATGGTCTGCTCGATCTCCGGTCCGGTCAGTTCGCTCGGCGTGACGAAATCCTTCATGCCATACGGGGTGTACAACCTGCCCCGCGCGGCGACCGGTGAGGGCGCTTTGGGGACCAGGCCGTCGGGCAGCAGGATGGGGTGACCGATCCGGCCGGTGTGCAGCAACTGAGCGAAGATCTTCCCGCCCTCGGCGTGCACCGCGTCGACCACTTTGCGCCAGGCAGCGACCTGCTCGGCGGTGTGCAGACCGGGCGTGGACGGATACCCCTGGCCTGTCACCGACGGTTGTACGCCCTCCGTGATGATCAGCCCGGCGGAGGCGCGCTGGGCGTAGTACTGTGCCGTCAGCTCCGACACCAGCCCGCCGGGGGCGCGGCTACGGGTCATCGGCGCCATGGCAATACGGTTGGCGAGGTGCACACCTCCGACGGTGATCGGGTCGAATGCGCTGGTCATGAATCCTGCTCCCCCACAATCCACGTAGCCGCCCATGCGTAAGACCCGCACGTCGGCGCCCACTATCACCTAGAGTTAGTTATGCGCATAATGTTATGCACTTCATGACCCTGTCAAGGAGAGCCCCGTGGACTTCGAGCAGGCCGACGCCATCAACCAGGCCGTCCGCCACCTGACCCTGCGCCATCGAGCCAGGGCCGCGGCGCTGCTGGCCCCGCTCGGCCTGCACCCCGGGCAGGAGGTGCTCCTGCTGGAACTCGCCCGCACCGGCCCGATGATCCAGGCCCAGCTCAGCGAGGCGCTCGGCTGCGAGCCGCCCAGCGTCACGCTCATGGCCCGCAAGCTCGAAGCCGCAGGCCACATTCGCCGCAGGCCGGCACCATCGGACAGGCGCGCGAGCGTCGTCGAACTCACCGACAGCGGCGCCGCCCTCGTCGGCCAGGTCAGACAGCTGTGGCGCGACCTGGCGGAGGAGACCGCGGCCGGCCTGCCCGCCGAGACGGCGGCCGCGCTCCCCGGCCTCCTCATGACCCTCGCCGACAACGTCGACACCAGACACCCTCACGGGCAAGGCGTTGCACCGAGTTAGTTATGCGCATAACATTATGCGCATAACTAACCCGGAGGAGCAGATCATGGCACTGAGCGGCGACTACGAACCGAGCGCCCTGGACTTCGTACGCGAGCACGTCGAGCAGATCATGCGTACCGGCACGACCGAAGGCGTCACCATGAAGGACCGCCCCACCGTGCTCCTGACGTATCGAGGCGCCAAGACCGGCAAAGTACGCAAGACACTCGTCATGCGGGTCGAGCACGAGGGACACTACGCCGCCGTCGCCTCCAAGGCGGGCATGCCGACCAATCCCCACTGGTACGCCAGCGTGGTCGCCGACCCGGTCGTCGAGCTTCAGGACGGCGCGGTGACCCGGCAGTTCAAAGCGCGCGAAGTGCACGACAACGAGAAGGAGCTCTGGTGGCGACGGGCGGTGGACGCTTTCCCGGACTATGCCGACTACCAGCGCAGGACCGACCGCCAGATCCCGGTCCTCGTGCTCGAACCGGTCAGCCCCGCACCATGAAGCGATGGTCAAGGGGCCGCCCGCCATACTGTGCGCCGACTGTGTGCTGACTACCCGGCTGACTGTCCGGCGCCGTAGATTGCAGCGATCCGCGCGCCGAGATCGGCGCCGTAGTTCTGGTGGTAGACCTGGGCCGAACAGTAGACCGGGCCCCCTTGCCGGGCCAGGCCGGCGGTCCAGGTGGTGGCGTTCTCCACGCCCGGGTCGCTCAACCGCAGGCCGGTGGCCACGATGTCGTCAACGCCGACGTCGGTGAAGTAGCTGGTCACGCCCTTGCGCTCGTACAGCCGCCACTCCAGCTTCGCGCTCTTCGCCCCGGCCAGTCCGGCCGTCAGGTCCACCGTGGCCTTCTGCCACGCCTGGCCGTTGGCGGCGACGTCCTGCTGCCAGACCACCTTGCCGTTGAGAAGAAGCTGCTTCACGTGGTAGCCGGCCGGGTCGCCAGGGCCGCGGTCGTCCCCGTGCCAGAAGCTCACGCTGTACGTACCGGCACCGGGTGTGAGCTGCACCTGACGGCTCGCGCTGCACCACATCCCCGCCTTGGTGGCGGTCTTCGTCTGCACGACGAAGCTCAGCCGCCCGTTGCCGGTGCGGGCGAGGTTGTCGCCCGCCGGCCGGGCCCACCCGGCGTCGCGGGACACGAAGGGGAGCTTGTACTGCAGGATTCCGGCCAGTTCCCCCGTACGGACGAGCTCAACACCCTTCTTGGTGACGGCCTCGACGTAGGAGACCGTCGGCTTCTGGGCGGCGTGGCTCAGCGGGTGGGCGTACGGCATCAGGTAGACGTCCGTGCCGGGAAGGCGCTCGGCGAGCTTCTTGACCTGGTACGACAGGTTCCACGTCCACGAGGTGTCCCGGTACGGCGAGTCCCGGAAGGGGAAGATCACTCCGTCCAGCAACGGGATCTGCTCAGCGATGAACGCGTCGGTGAACTGCTTGTAGTACACCGTGGGGACGAACTGCAACGAGGGGTTGATCGCCCTGGCGGCCGCGCGCATCTGCTTGACGTACGCGGGCGTGAACGTCCTGAGGTCGTAGGCGTAGTCGTCCACCGTCCAGCCGACCAGGTTCGGGTGGGCCTTGGAGAGGGTGGCGATCTCGCGCGCCCATGCCACGTAGTCGTGCTTGTACGGCCGCGAGACGCAACAGCCGGCCTGGCTCGGCGAGTACACCAGCACCCAGACGTCGATCCCGGCGGCGGCCGCGGCCGGGAGGAACTCCTCCCGCAGGTCCTCCCACTGCACGTTGTCGCCGGCCATCGGAAAGACGTAGGTGTTGGCCTTGAGGGCCTTCAACCCCTGGATCATCAGCTCGGTGTCGACGTGCCTGATCCCGTCGGCCCGCGGCTCCGTTTCCCGTATGAGGTTCCCTGAGGTGCCGAGGGCGCCGGGAGCCTGCGCGCGGGCCACCCCTGGAAGCATCGACAGCATCAGCGCGACGACCATGACGAGCACAGAACGGGACACCGGGTTTCCTTACGTCAGATCCGCAGACGAACGCGGTCAGCATAGGAAGCCCCGGTATGCAGCCGCTATGACCCGGCGCCCGCGTCCGGTCAGTGGCCCCTGTGACTCTGACGACCTTGACGGGCAATACCGCTCAGCAGATGCTTAGGTTTGCCTGGCGACTCGTCTTCGGGGGAATTTCTCGTGCAACTCGATGCCACTAGAGCTCACTACGAACGCCTTGCGGATGAATACGACGAGAACTGGGCATACAGTCCCAAATTCATCGCGTGGATGACCGAAAATCTCCTCAATCGCCTCAAAGTGATATCCGGAATACCTCCTAGAAGCCCCAGCCGACGTAGATGCCTACAACCGGCTCTTCGACCACCTTCGTGCACGCGCGCTGGGCCCCGATCAGAGCCGGGTCTTGATCGAGCAGACGGCAGGAGGATCACCGTGAACCACGCAAAAGACACGGATTCGCCGCAAGGTCTACAGACGACATGGCGTAAGTCCAGCTTTTCCAATGGCACCGGCGGCAATTGCGTCGAAGTAGCGCTATTGCACGACTGCGCAGACGAGGCGTACGGATCCGACCACAAGGCCGACCTGGGACCTCTCATCGCGGTGCGCGACTCCAAGAACCCCGATGGTCCTCAGCTGCACTTCACCCGCAGCGAGTTCGCCGCCTTCCGTCTAGGCATTGTGGCGGGCGAGTTCGACGACCTGGGATAGAGCTCAACCGGTCCGCCTCTAACACTACGACGCCTCGCCGACCTGATCGGCGAGGCGTCTCCCGTCGAGGACGGATTACGGCTCTGGCGTCTTTGTTCGAGACTGTTGCAAGGCTTCGGCAATCGCCGCGACCTCGCTCAGCGCCGCTTCCAGGTCCTCCACGATCTCCTGGGCGATGACCTCAGGCGGAAGCAGAGTCGGCGTCTTCAAGAGCCGGGTCTTTCAGCCAGCTGATGTCGAGGTTCACCGGCTCTTCACAGTTGAGGGTGTAGATGGGGCCTGAATGCGCCGGTCTTGCGCGCGTCCGAAATGGCAGCCGTCCGCCCCGTCCTTTCCCACTGATCACCCCTCATCGGAGAGTGCCGCGCGGCCCCGGGGGGGGCGTCATGCTGCCCCGGGGGAACGTGCTCCTCCTGGAACCGATCCGGCGGCGGTAGAAGTTCCTGCGCGCTCCTGGCTGTTCGAAGCGTGCACCGTAGACACACGCAAGTAGTCGTGCGAGAAGTCTCGTGTCTTCGATTCGAATTTTCATCCTTGGCGCACTCCACGAGCGCGGTTCCATGCATGGCCACCAGCTGAAACTGCTCGCCGAGCAGGAGCACGTCGACCTGTGGACCGACATCACGGTCGGTAGCCTCTACGGCGCGATCAAGCGCCTCGCCACGGAAGGGCTGATCGAGGAAGCGCGCGTCGAGCGCGACGGCGCATATCCCCAACGACAGGTCTGGGCGATCACAGGCGAGGGCCGAGTGGTGCTGGCGAGCCTGAGGTTGGACGGTCTCCGCGAGATCGTCTTCCGGGCCGACCCATTCGACCTCGCGGTGACCCGACTCGATCCCGACAACCTCGAAGTGCTTCCCGACGTGATCGGGGCACGACTGGGGTCGCTGCGGGCCATGCTCGCAGACCACGACGTACACACGAACGCGGTCACTCGCTACCTGTCTCGCAGTGAAGTCCTCGTGCTGAAGCACCGAGCCGACCGCTTGCGCACCGAAATCGCCTGGCACGAAGAACTCGCCGAACAGCTGCCGCAGATTATCGCGGACGAACGCACCAAGAAGGACACTCCGTGACAGCAGACACCTCCCTCCCGCCCGCTGCAGGTGTCCCCCGGGGCACCTGGCTCGCATTCGTGGCGCTGCTCGCTGGTGCATTCATTGCGTTGCTCGATTCCACGATCGTCAACGTCGCACTTCCGTCGATCCACACGGGCCTCCACAGCTCAGACGCCGCGCTATCGTGGATCATCTCGGGCTACGCCCTCGCGTTCGGCCTCGCCCTCATCCCGGCGGGCCGTGTCGGTGATCGGTTCGGGCACAAGTGGGTGTTCCTTGCCGGACTCACTCTCTTCACCATGGCGAGCATGGGGTGCGGGATAGCCCAGAACAACACCCAGTTGATCATTGCCCGCATCGTCCAGGGGCTGGCCGGTGGCACCTTTTTCACACCGATCATCGCGCTCATCCAGCTCATGTTCCCCGGACCGATACGGGGTAAGGCCTTCGCCCTGTTCGGTGCGACGATCGGAGTCGCGACCGCGCTCGGCCCGTTGTTCGGCGGACTGATCGTCCAGGCATTCGGCACGGATGCCGGCTGGCGCCTGATCTTCGGCGTCAACGTCCCGATCGGTGTCCTGGCGGTCGTCGCAGGCATCATGCTGCTGCCCGTGGGCGTCAAGGGTAAGGCGGCGAGCGCAGACCTGATCGGATTCCTGCTGGTGACAGCGGGCCTCGTGGCACTCCTCATCCCGCTCATCAACGGCCAGGACGCCGCGTGGACGGTCTGGAGCTTCTTGTCGATCGGGGCCAGCCTGCTGTTTCTTATGCTGTTCGCTGCATGGGAGCGGCGACTTGCCAACCGCGGAGGGGTCCCCCTCGTGCCACTCCGTCTGTTCAGGCACCCGGCATTCACCGGAGGCACGGTCCTCGCGCTCGCCTACTTCGCCGCGTTCACCAGCATCTTCTTCACCATCTCGCTGCTGTGGCAGTCCGGGCTCGGACGAAGCGCCTTGGCCACGGGCGTCGCGCTGCTCCCGTTCGCCATCGGCAACCTCGTCGGCTCAGCCAACAGTGACCGGCTCACAGGCCGATTCGGTCGCCGCGTCCTCGTCACGGGGCTCGCCCTCAACATGGTCGGCCTCATCGTGCTCTGGCTCATTCTCGCGACGGTCACCGCCACGAACCTCACCAGCTGGAAGATGCTCGCGCCCTTGTTGATCGCCGGCATCGGCTGCGGTCTGTTCATCGCACCGAACACGGACTTCATCGTCGCAACGGTCGACCCGCGCGAATCGGGCGCCGCGAGCGGCATCATCGGCACCATGCAGCGCGTCGGCAGCGCGATCGGCATCGCCGTCGTCGGCAGCGTCCTATTCGGGAGCCTCGACCTTACGGCGTCCTCCCCGGAATCGACCGCCCACGCGTTCGGCCAGAGCGCGGCCCTCGCCATGGCCGCCAGCGCCGCATTCAGCATCCTCGCATTCGCCCTGGTCTTCGCCCTTCCCAAACGCGTCGGGAACCCATGGTGAGACCGTGACGGATCGGAGCCCCTGGCCTCGTCCGGGCCACACGGCGCGACGTGCCTGACGCTACCTTCGCGTGCCCGGACCTGACCACGTTCTGCCGACTCGACGAGCTCGGTCTGGAAGCTGTCGGGCAGCGACTGGAACCTGATCGCGCTGTGCTGGCCTGCCGGGTCGTCGAACCGGACCGGTGGTGCCGCCGCTGCGGCTGCGAGGGCACACCGCGTGACACCGTAACCCGTCGATTGGCCCACGAGCCGCTGGGCTGGCGACCGACGACCCTGGAGGTCGTCGTACGCCGCTGCCGATGCACCGGCTGCGGGCACGTGTGGCGTCAGGACACCAGTCTGGCTGCCGAGCCACGGGCGAAGTTGTCGCGGCGTGGGCTGCGGTGGGCACTGGAAGCCATCGTGGTCCAGCACCTCACTGTCGCCCGGGTCGCCGAAGGCCTCGGGGTGGCGTGGAACACCGCCAACGACGCGGTCCTGGCCCAGGGCCAGCGTGTCCTAATCGACGATCCCGGCCGGTTCGACGGCGTGAAGGTCATCGGCGTGGATGAGCACGCATGGCGGCACACCCGACATGGGGACAAGTACGTCACCGTGATCATCGACCTGACCGGCGTCCGCGACGGCACCGGCCCAGCCCGGCTGCTGGACATGGTCGAAGGCCGATCGAAGCAGACGTTCAAACAGTGGCTGAACCAACGCGAGGCATCGTGGCGGGACGCCGTGGAGGTCGTCGCGATGGACGGGTTCACCGGGTTCAAGACCGCCACCTCCGAGGAACTCCCTGACGCGGTCGCGGTGATGGATCCCTTCCACGTCGTCCGCCTAGCCGGCGACGCGCTGGACCAGTGCCGACAACGCGTCCAACAGGACACCTGCGGGCACCGCGGCCGCACCGGCGACCCCCTCTATGCCGCACGGCGGACCCTGCACACCGGTGCGAACCTGCTCACGACAAACAACGCCACCGGCTCGAAGCCTTGTTCGCAGTCGACGCCCACATCGAGGTCGAGGCCACCTGGGGCATCTACCAGCGCATGATCGCCGCCTACCGCGAACCCGACCGCACCCGAGGCCGGCAGCTGATGACGAAGCTGATCGAGACAATCAGCCACAGCGTCCAGGCCGCGCTGGTCGAAGTGATCACACTCGGCCGCACACTGAGCAGGCGTGCCGCCGACGTGCTCGCCTACTTCGACCGACCCGGCACGTCCAACGGCCCCACCGAAGCCATCAACGGGCGCCTGGAACACCTACGCGGCTCCGCCCTCGGGTTCCGCAACCTCACCCACTACATCGCCCGCTCGCTACTCGAAGCCGGCGGCTTCCGACCCGCCCTACACCCTCGAATGTGAAGAGCCGGTTCACCTTGTCCCACGCGATCAGCTCGTCGTAGCTGAACGGCCGGAATCGTTCAGTCTCGATCCTGGTCGAACGCGGCTCCCCCGGCCGATAGCACTTGACGAAGTCGTCCAGGTGCTCCCGCCGCAGCGGGTTCTGCTTGAGCGTGAAGTGCTGGCCGATGCGGAGGTCGCGGACTTGGTCCACAGGGGAATCCGGTACGGCCGCCGCCACGAAGGGCACGTGAATGTGGCCGGAGGCGGCTTGGACGGGTCTGCGGTCAAGCCGGGCGTGTCTCACCCGCCTGTCGACTGCCCCTTCCACCGTGATCTTCTGTTGGGTGTCGTGACGATGCGGTCTCAGACACCCAATGCCCGGCGGCGCGGACCGGCTCATCTCGATTACGCCATCGGCTCGCCGAAGTGCCGGGCGCGTGGCGAAGAGCATGTGACAAGCATGAACTCGGCCATCTCCGCCTCGCAGAAGGCGCTCGAGACGGCTGCCTACCTCAAGTTCAACACCTCGCCTCGTTGATGCCGCACGAGACCGTGCGCGGTGCATGACCGTGACGTGGTGGACGTGCTCTTCCCGCACTTGACAGCGGCGGGAATCGAGCGGGCAGAGCGCCCGAAGCCGTCAGGCGCACCGGGTCCTGGCGGTCGGCCCGCGTCCCTGCGGCGTTTCGACGAATGCTTCGACGTACACGCAGCCGTGCGTGGTCATGAGCATGTTGCCGTAACTCGACGAGTACTCGCCGCGGTACACACTCGGCGCGGAGACGGCGTCGGACGGGCGGTAGGCGACAATATGGACGGCCCGTTGCGGGCTGTGCGGGCCGAGGACGAGTGCCCAGCTCGCGGTGCAAGCCGGCTGGTGGCGTAGCCGTAGTCGGCCGAATTCCGCCCCGTCCGGAAGCCTGACCGCCACGTCGTCCAGTGTGATGACCCGGTCGACGACGTCGGGCGAGCCGCAGCCCGACCGGATCGGATCCATGGCGTCGGCCGGCACCCCGGGCACGGGATGCGTCTCGTTCAGCGCACGCCACTTCGTCGGCGTCGCGACCGGCTGGGACGCACTGGACGTCGCGGCCGACTGGGGCTTGTCCGTCTGGGGCCTGTTCCTTTGGGGCTCGTTCGCTGAGGGTGGCACGCCGCGTATGGTGGAGACGGACCACGCGAGGGTCCCGGCGACGGAGATCAGCACCACCGCGGTTAGCAGGGCGAGCGCCCACCTGGCCCGGGGCGTGAGCCGCGCCAGGAGAGCCGGGCGGGCGGGCGGATCGTCCGGCGCCGACTCCGGCTGCTCGTCCGGCGGGACGCTCGCCGCGGCCCACGCCGAGCGCCACGCGGCCGGATCGTCGTCACAGGCCTGCACGAAGGACTCCACAACCTCCCAGGACGGCAACTCCCGCCCCGCTTCGGCCTTTGACAAGGTGCTGTGGGCGTAGCCGGCGCGACCGGCCAGTTGCCTAATGGTCATGCCGCGCTGAGCGCGTAAACCACGCAGACGCATGGCGAAACGCTCGATCTCGGTGGCGCCGGTCAACGGCTGCTGCTTGCGTCCCATAGTCCCGCCCTCGCTCGGAGTGTGCGCTTGGACGATTGTCCTCCAGCGGCTCCGCGCCCACCAGTCGTCCCGCCGTGGTTCGCCCAGGTCACGACGTCCGCCGCGATTGGTCGATTGTTCATCGTTGTTCACGCCGCATGTTCCGCACTTTCACCGGGACGGGCCCATGCGCAAAATCGTGGTTACGAGAACGGCGAGCACAAAAAGTGGCCCGCCCATCAGGAAAGGACGTGAAGAATTGCGGCGCATCACCTCGCTATTACTCGCCGCCGGTTTGACGTCGGGCTTTCTCGCCGTCACGCCGACGCCGGCGAACGCTAAAGGCCCGGGAATGGCGTGCATGTTCTACTACCCGTTCCAGTGGCTGAAGATTCAGTGGGGTCACACCGGATGGGCCTTCAAGGTTCCCGGTGACGACCGGTGGGTCATGGGATCGGCCGACAACACCGACAACGGCGGCCCGGAGTACACGTTCAACTCTCGGCCCAAGGAGCGGAACGTCTGGGTGATCAGGGTGGCGAACTTCGACGTGGTCAAGCACCGGTTCCGCGAGCTGACCTACACCTCGTACCGGTGCACCAAGACGAAGAACAGTGCCGTCGGCGCGGCACAGCAGCACGCGTTCAAGGAACGCGGGTACGACTTCGTCTCCAACAACTGCGCGCACCACACCTACAACACGCTCAGGGTCTACGGCGTGCCCACCGGCGGCCCGCCGCCCAGCATGATGACCCCGCCCAAGACGATGACCCAGCCGGGATACAACGTCCTGGCCTGGTACAACAGCATGCCGACGAGCCTGTTCCACCCGGCGATCAAGCTGTAGGCCATGGAAGCGAAAGGATTGGCCATGTCGATCATCACCCTCGCACGGACGTGCGGCGTCGTAGCCCTGGCCGTCCTGGCGGCCGCCGGTGTGGGCGTGAACCCGGCGCAGGCGGCGACCCACCGCGCGACCTACCGCGTGACCGGCGCGGACTCGCGCGGGCTGGCGGTGCAGAGCGAGCCGCGCGCCGGCCACGTCATCCGATATGTCGCCAACGGAACCGCGCTCAACGTGGTCTGCCAGATCAACGACGGCGGCCAGGTCGACGGCAAGGCGCACCGGGGAAGACCCTTCACCACCTGGGACCGGCTGTCGGACGGCACCTGGGTCTACGACTGGTACATGACCACGCCCACCGTCGGCGCCGACGGCTACTCTTCCGGGATCAAGCGCTGCGGCACCAAGTCGGCGCTGCCCTCGCCGGCGTCCGGTTGCGTCGATTGGCCTGCCTCCAAGTTCCTGCAGACCCCTCTGACGCGAGCGGCCAACAGCGGCGCCGGCTACGCCTGGCAGAACGGAAGTTACTACGACGAGGGCTTCCACAAAGGTTGCGGATCAGCGACCACGATGAATCAGCACTACGCGTTGGACCTAGGCATGAAGCTGGGCGACCCGGTACTGGCACCAGGCGGCGCCGGCACCGTCAAATACGCGGGCTGGGCTCCCAAGGGCTGGCAGACCTGCGGTCAGTACGTGGTGGTCGACCACGGCGGCGGCTGGTGGAGCGTGGTATGCCACCTCGAAAGAATCGCCGTCAGAACCGGACAGAGAATTACCAAGAACACCATTGTGGGAACCGTCGGCGGCACCGGCGGATTCGCACCGCACCTGCACTTCTCCTTGATGCGCAACGCCAAAATCACCTCGGACGGCGGAGTATACGGCGGGCAGAGCGCCCGTCCGCGCCACGTTCACCACCTGGGGTGTATCGCGGGCCATTACGACCACATCGTCAAGGGCCAGAAGATCTGCTACTGACCAACGGCTTCATCCGATAAGCGCGACCTGGCGGTGGGCAACGGGAGAATCCATTCCCCTTTCATCGCCAGGTCGCATTTTCGGCGCCATACAGCCGCTACATCGGCCTAATCCAAGACTCATCCCGGGCACCTCTTCACCGCCACCACCCTCAAACTTCGTCCACTCGATGCCTGGGGGCCGGCAAACCCTCAGCCTGAATCCACGGCGTGAAGTTCGGGACGAGGTTCGCGAAATTAATTCTTTCACGCCGCCAGCCGTACACACGCGATCTTCGATGACGAACACGTGATCTCCTACGCCGGGCTGGCTCCGGCGCCGCGGCCGGCCGGGCGGTGCGGCCTGGACCGCCTGGTCGGCGAGCACCTGGCGCTGGGCGCGGCCGACGGCGTCAACGCGCCGGCGAAGGTGGTCTCGATCGTGGCCGGGATGACCTGCGGCACCGACACCATCGACGACCTGGACCTGCTGCGGCACGGCGGGATGGACACGATGTTCACCGGGATCCGGGCGCCGTCCACACTGGGATCGTTCCTGCGCGCCTTCACCTGGGGCAACGTCCGCCAGCTCGACAAGGTCGCCCGCGAGCTGCTGGTCGTGCTCGCCGCGCACACGCCGTTGCTGCCCGGCAAGGACGTGCTGGCCTTCCTGGACATCGACTCGATGCAGCGGCGCCTACGGGTACGCCAAGCAGGGCTCCGGCTTCGGCCACACCAAGATCCAAGGCAAGAATGTCCTGGTCAAAGGGCTGAACGCGCTGACCATCACCCTGTCCACACCGCTGGCCGCCCCAGTGCTGGCCACTACCAGGTTGCGCGGCGGTACCACCGGGTCGGCGCGCGGCGCCGCATCAGCGGTCCGCGAATCCATCGGCACCGCCCGCCAAGCGGGCTGCACCGGCATCCTCCTGATGCTCGGCGACAGCGCCTTCTACAGCGCCGAGGTGACCGCCACCTGCCGTGATCACGACACCCGCTTCTCGGTCACCGCCAAACTCGACCCCAAGGTCAAAGCCGCCATCGCCACCATCGATGAGAACGCCTGGACGCCGATGGCCTACCCGCGGGCGATCTTCGACGAGCAGGCCGGCGGCTGGGTCTCCGACGCCGAGGTCGCCGAAACGTCCTACACCGCCTTCACCAGCGAGAAGGGCAGGCCGTCCCGGCCCGGCTGATCGTGCGCCGAGTCAAGATGCGCAACGAGCAGGCCCAGCGCGGCCAAGACGAGCTGTTCCCCGCCTACCGCTACTACCCGATCTTCACCGACAGCCCCTACACCCTGCTGCAGGCCGAGGAACAGCACCGCGATCATGC
Source organism: Nonomuraea mesophila (assembly GCF_004352805.1). Taxonomy (NCBI): domain Bacteria; kingdom Bacillati; phylum Actinomycetota; class Actinomycetes; order Streptosporangiales; family Streptosporangiaceae; genus Nonomuraea; species Nonomuraea mesophila. The sequence goes on along the minus strand of NZ_SMLD01000052.1, from coordinate 27,719 downwards.
AGTACAGGAGCAGGTCAATGCTGATGTGATCAACGGGCCGCTCGCGCATTTCCCCTCCGGCGTCTTCACCGCGAACGCCGCGTGGCTCACCCTTGCCGCCATCACCCACAACCTGCTGCGCGCCCTCGGCTGCCTGGCCTCGGCCTTCCACGCCAAAACGCGCGGCCAGACCCTGCGCCACCTCATCGCCGTACCCGCCCGGCTCACCCGGCCCGGACCCGCCGACGGGCGCGGCCACCTGACCCTGCACCTGCCCGCCCGCTGGCGCTGGCAGCCCGCCCGGACCAATGCCTTCACCGCCACCCACGACCCATCCGCCGCCACAGCGGCCTGACCAGCCCAAATCCAGGTCACGCACAGCAGACGACCCGCGGTCACACGCATCCGCGACCCCCGAGCCCCCGGAAGCACCTGGACAAGCCGCGACCCGAGCGCGGCGGCCCTCACACGCCCGAAAACGGCCCTTCCACCTGCCGGACCCGCCCTCGTCCAGGAATTGGACCAGAAAACGATCAGACGAAATCACGCCGTGGATTCAGGCTTAGGCAATGCGCGTGCGCCTCGGCAAACCCTATGACCTGGATGCCGCTTCGCTCCCATGAGGCGATCTCCTCGTTCGCCCGGGTCATCGCCTCTTCCAACGGGTCGGAGAACAGGTCGACGGGGGCAAGCCTGTCACGCAGCAACGCCTCCGCCGAGGCACCTTCGGTGAGGTGCTGCACGAGCTCACGTTCGCCCTTCTCCGTGGAGATGCGGCGAAGCAGCGCCACTGTCGCAGCGCGCTCCCTGTCGTCCCGATGGCCCACACCCACAGAGTAGTGTCCTGAGCCGCCCACGTCATCCCGCCATCGAACACATGCACTAATGATGGCAAACGGTCGGCGTTCAGGTGAGGAATGCCGGGCGGAGCATGGCGAAGGCGGTGTCGACCAGGGTGAGGCGGTCGGCGGTGCCGCCGGTGCGCAGCCATTCGCGGGACACCGCGTCGAGGGCGGCGCCCGCCGCTGCCGCCGCCAGATCCGCCTCCAGCGGCGGCATCCCCCGGTCGGCCAGGGCCTGAATGATGCGGGTGTGGGCCTCGTCGCGTTTCTGCAGGAGCCGGGTGCGCAGCGCGGGCGTGGACTCGATCAGCCGCATCGCCTCGACCTGCGCGTTGATGCGCGCCTCCCAGCCGCGCAGCACCGCGTGCAGGCACTCCCACGGCTGCTCCAGCGGCGGGCGGGTGGCGATCTCGTGCGCGACCTGCTCGCCCATCTCCTCGATCTCGCCGAAGACGGCGTCTTCCTTCGTGGGGAAGTAGCGGAAGAAGCTGCGTTTCGACATGCCGGCCGCCCTCGCGATGTCGTCGACGGTCGTCTCGTCGAAGCCGCGCTCGGCGAACAGTTCGAGCGCGCGTCCGGCCAGTTCGGCGCGTACGGCGCGTCTGGTGCGATCTCGCAGACCTTCCACGCCCGCCATCCTACACCGATTGCCATATGTGGCACCCGGTGTCATATTTGGTGCAACGCTCCGAAGGATGGTGGTTCTCATGGACGGCAAGACTGTCCTCGTCACCGGCGGCACCGGTGGCATAGGCAAGGAGACCGCGCGCGGGCTGGCCGCCCGCGGCGCCCGGGTGATCGTGGTCGGTCGCGATCCCGTACGCGCGCAGCGGGCGGCGGACGAGCTGGGCGCGGGTGGGGGGCGGGTCGAGGCTCTGGCCGCCGACGTGACCGGGCAGCGCGACCTCGCCAGGCTCGCCGCCCAGGTCGCCGAGCGGTGCGACCGGCTCGACGTACTGATCAACAACGTCGGTACGCACCCGCCGCGCCGCACCCTCACGGAGGACGGCGTGGAGGCCACCTTCGCCGCCCACGTGCTCGCCCCGTTCACGCTCACCCGCCTCCTGCTGCCCCTGCTCGGCGGCCGGGTCGTCAACATCACGGGAGGCATCCCCGGTGGCCGGATCGAGCTGGACAACCTCCAGGCCGAGCGGCGTTACCTGGGGTGGACGTTCAGTCAGTACAACCACACCAAGACGATGCTCATGGCGATGAGCTTGCGCTTCGCCGAGGAGGTGGCCGACAGCGGCGTCACGGTCAACGTCGCCTACCCCGGCCACGGCCACACGCCGATGAACCAGGCGATGACAGTGGCCGGCTTTCCCTACGTGTACCGTCCGGTCGTGCCGCTGTTGCAGGTCCTGACCCCGCGGATCTTCGGCGACCTGAGCAAGCCTTCCCGCTCCAGCGTGTACCTCGCCGCGAGCGGCGACGTGGAAGGGGTGACGGGGACGTACTTCACCATGAAGTGCCGCCGCGTCCCCTGGCCGGCCAGCGTGCTCGACCGGCGCAACCAGGACACGATCTGGGCTCTGTGCGAGGACCTGACCAGGGAAACAGTGTGACATCCGCCGACACAGGCGATCTATACCGTGCCTGCCTCTGCCCCCGTCAAAGAGACCGTGGACGTCCGACCCCTTGGCCACGGCAGCCGCACCGCCGGCCCTGACGCGGCTGCCGGGTCGTCAGGACGTCATCCGGTGAAGCGGATGGTGGCGCCCTTGCTGGTGATGGCCAGCACGCGGAACGAGAGGGCGTTCTTGCCGTTGATGCGCATGTTGCCGCGGGCGCCTTCGCCCAGGGAGGCCGTCGAACCGGGACCTCGCACCACGACCATGTCCTGGTTGAAGATGCCGCCGACGTGCTCCTTGGAGACGTAGACCCGGGAGAAGCCGTAACGCTTCTTGGAGATGCGGAAGCTCACGGCCTTCGAGAAGGTGAACTTGCACTTCCCGTCGTAGCAGCTGCGATAGCTGGGCTTGGCCGAGGCGGCGGCGGGGGCGGTGGCCACGGCGGGCGTCACGACCATGGCGCACGCGAGGGTCAGGGCGGAGAGGGCCTTCCTGTGCACGGTCTTCCCTTTCATCCGATCAACGGGGCGCAATCTTTGTATCGCGTTTCAGGCGGGAGGGGTCCCGGCGCCACCGGAGGACACTGGTGCGTGACGTCCGCGAGGGAGCAAGGGAGCAGAGATGCCAGGGGCACACACCCGAAGGACGGCGCTGGTGACCGCGGCGGCGGCCGTACTGCTCGCCGGCTGCGGACCCGCGCCGGAGGAGGCGGCCTCGCCGGCCGACGCCCCGTCCTCCCCCGCGGCGACGTCGCCGTCGGCGCCCCCTTCGACGGCTCCCACCGCGTCGCCGACGCTGACCCCTTCGCCGACGGCGACGCCACTCCCCAAGGCCAGGAACGGCACCAGGCGCCGGGCGTGCCGGGACGCGAAGTGCGAGGTGCTCGTCTCGGACGGGCAGACCATCAGGCTGGCCGCCAAGTGGGGGCTGCTGCCGATCAACGTCACCGTCGAGGACGGCTCGGTCACCTTCGACGCCTACACCCCGTCCGGCATGCGGCTCACCATGGCGGAGCAGACTCCGGACCAAGGAGGTCCCAGCACCGTCAACGAGGTCAGCTTCGAGGTGGTGGCCGTCAAGGGGAAGAAGGCCGTCATCAAGATCACGCACTGAGGGGCGGCGCCGTAGCCGTCAGGATTCGGTGAGCCGCTCCAGCGGCGGCCGCAACACGCAGAACTCGTTGCCGTCGGGGTCGGTGAGCACGTGCCAGGACCAGCCCTCCTCCTCGACGGGCTCGCCGGTGACGCGACGCCCGCCCAGGGCCACCAGCCTGGCCACCTCGGCGTCCAGGTCGGGCACCCGCAGATCGAGATGCACCCGGTTCTTGCCCGTCTTCGGCTCCGGAACCCGTTGCAGGAGCAGTTCGACGCCGTTGCCGCCCGGGGGCAGGAGCCGCCGGTAACGTCCGGGCGAGGCAGGCTCGGCGGTGTAGCCCAGCGCTCCGCACCAGAACGCCGCCGCCCTGCTCAGATCAGCGCAGTCGACGACCACGACCAGGACGACATCGTCGCGCCCGCCGAAACGAGCCGGCCCACCAGTCATAGCGTCACGTTACGTCATCATCGAAGCCGACCAAGCCGGACAACACAGAATTCGACTCACGATGACGTCCGCTTGTGAGCGGTCACCGGGGAGCGTTTCGACAGCGACTGGCTCAAGCGCCGGCATCGCTGGTTGAGGCGGGAGGATCCAGGTTGGGTATGGCCAGTTGTGTTCGCCGCCAGAAAGCACGAAGCAGATCAAGGGCACCGGAAAGGGCAGAGCCGGCGCACGTGAGGTCCTCGGCGAGCCTGGGATAGTCGATCTCCCATACGGGTGGCGGATCGGGGAGGTGCTCAGGCACCGAGTGGGTGCCTCGAGCGGCGAACACGTGGTGCACCACGTCGAGCAACCCACGATCGGCGGGCAGACCGTCCTCGATCAGCAAGATGAGATCCACCAGATCTTTCACTCTGGTATTAGGCCGCGAGTCATAATCTCGGGTGAGCGCGTGCAACTTCTCGGCGAAGTGCTGGCGGCGATCGACTGATTCGATCGTCCGTGCCGGAACGTCGGCGAACCCGAGCACGCCGGGCAGCCGAATACGCTCGGTCGCTGCAAGTTCCTCCCCCCGTAGCACGATGTCCAGGCGAATCCGGGCGAAGGTCCTTCCCGCGAGAGCACTGTCAACGGGGAACCTCCATCCAGGCCGTCCAGCCGTGTCCACGTCCAGCGTGATGTGTCGCCCCACGGTGAAGACGAAGCCATCCTCGTCGACGTCTACGGCCAGCGTCTCGATCAGCTCTTCGCGCATGGCCTCGCCATCGTGTGGTCCGTCACGGAGCGCCAGATCGAGATCCTTCGTGGCACGCGCGCGGCCGCCCAGCCGGAATTCCAGTGAGGTGCCGCCTTTGAGAACCCAGCGATGTCCGACGGCAGAGAGCCTGGCTGAGATCCGATCGAATACAGCAACCCTCCGCAACCGGCTGAGGTCAGTGCCGCTCTCGTCGGCCTGGCGTTTGAACCGGGCCTCCAGAGCTCGGCGGAGATCCGCCGGAGTCGTATAGCGACTCATGCGATCTTCTGAAGGGCGCGTTCCACGGCGAGTTCAGCCACGGCGCCGGCTCGTTGCGCGGCTTGCAGAAGTTGCCCCTTCGTCGCGGCACCACGATCGAGCAACTCAGCCACGGCGGAGTCGATCAGGTCCTGGCCCACCCGGTCCGCCGCGGACTCCACGATGGCGCGTACGGGCTTCGTCACCCGAAAGCCCTCATGTTCCTCGACTTCATCACGGCGCAGATCGGCCCGGTGGAGGACGACCGACGAATGTCGCCGGCGAAAGCCCGCCGGAACCGTCAGATGAACCCGCGCAGGGTTGGCGATGCCCAGATCGTGAACAGCCAACGCGGTGGTATGGGACACGACCGCACGCCCCTGGCCCCACAGTGCCCAGCGGACGAGGTGATCATGTTCGCCTTGTGGGAGGTCGGCGAACTCGCGGAAGCGGTAGAGGCCGCGATCGACGCGCGTCCAGTTGCCGCTGCGGGCCTGAAAGTGCTGGGACTGGTAGCTGTAACCGTCTTCGAGAGCCTGCGCCGCCGTGAAATAGCCACGCTGGAGTGCGGCTCGACGCCACAGTCGCGCCCGAGGCGAGTCTCCAGCTGACCCCACAGTGCGTTACCTGTCTCCTACAACAACGTTTTAGTTCTGCGTGCCAGCATACGCCAAACTAATACTCACTTGTAGGAAGTCGTCCACTCGATGCGGCTCACTCGTTTGTGACCGGTACAGCTGGCTGTACCCGGCAAAGTCCAGCGGGCGGGATCGTACGCGAGGGGGCCGGGACGACATGCTGGTTGATGTCCGGAGCGGACACCACCCCCGAATGCAGGAGCGTTACCCATGTCGCGTCTCTCTTCCCCTTCCTCGACCCCTCGGCGCATGCGCGTCCTGGCCGTGGCGGCGCTGTCCGCGCTGACGGCGATGAGCGTGGCCGCCGCCCCCGCCGCCGCGGTGATCGGTCCGGAAGTGGGAGCGAACGTCCCGCAGCACAACCCCGCGGACGAGTTGCAGGCCGAGCTGGACGAGATGCGCCAAGAGGTGAAGGAAGCCAAGCGCAACCGCAGCAACGACGCCCTGCAGAAGCAGCTGAACGGCCTGGTCAAGAAGCACAAGTTCCCGGCGGCGCTGGCCGCCGTCCGTGACAGCAAGGGCAGGACCCGCTACTACACCGCCGGGGTCGGCGACCTCAAGACCAAGGCGAAGGTGCCGGTCGACGGGTACGTGCGCATCGCCAGCAACACCAAGACCTTCACCGCCGCGACCGTGCTGCAGCTCGTGGGCGAGGGCAAGGTCAAGCTGGACGACCCGATCGAGACGTACCTGCCGAAGCTGATCCGCGGCAAGGCCGGCGACGGCCGCAAGATCACCGTACGGCAGCTGCTGCAGCACACCAGCGGCCTGCCCAACTACACCCGCTGGATCCCCAACATCTTCGACGCCCGCGACAGGTACAGCACCCCTCAGGACCTGCTGAGGATCGCCTTCAAGCACAAGGCGTCGTTCGCGCCCGGCAAGGGCTGGGAGTACAGCAACACCGGCTACACCGTGCTCGGCCTGCTCATCGAGAAGGTCACGGGCAAGCCGGTGAGCACGGCGATCACCGAGCGGATCATCAAGCGGGCGGGCCTGCGCCACACGTACTGGCCGGGCAAGAAGGTCAAGACGGTCCGTGACCCCCACGCGAAGGGGTACGGCTCCAGGAAGCCCGGCGGCAAGCTGCTCGACATCACCAACCTCGACCCGTCGTGGGGCGGCGCGGCCGGTCAGCTCATCGCCACCCCCAGCGACCTGAACCGCTTCTGGGCCGCCCTGATGGACGGCACGCTGCTCAAGCCGGCGCAGCTCAAGGCCATGAAGAAGACCGTGAAGGCGCCCGGCATGCCGGCCGGCTGGAGCTACGGGCTCGGCCTGATGAAGATGCCGCTGAGCTGCGGTGGCGTGGCGTGGGGCCACGGCGGTGACATCGACGGCTACGAGACCCGCGGCGGCATCACCGACGACGGCAGGGCCGCCGCCATCGCGGTCACGGCGCTGCCCTCCTCCGACGCGGGCGCGATGAGCGTCATCAAGGCCGCCGACACGGCCCTGTGCGCCAAGAAGCGGTGACCACATCCGGTCCGGCCGGGCCCCGGGAGCACACGCCCCGGGGCCCGGTCACGTTCACGGGGTCTTCGCGTCGTCCCGGCGGCCGGGCCGGAGCCTGGTGAACGCCCGCCGCGGCAACGTCAGCGCCAGCACGGCCAGCACCACGTGCACGACGATGAAGGCGTAAGCCTCGTTCCGCGTCGCCGGGTGGCCCAGCCGCACGGTCATGTGGTGGGCCCAGTCCCACAGCTCGGGGATGCCGTCCAGCCGGCTGTTCATCAGCACCGCCATCAGGTCCTCCAGACCCGACACGTGCAGGATGGTCAGGGCTGTCCCGGTCCGCAGCACGCCCTCGCGGGAGCCGCCGCCCAGCCGGTAGGCCAGCAGGAGCGCGATGAGCAGGAACGGCACGAAGACGATTACGTGCAGGTACAGGTCCTCGAACGCGGCTGTCCCGTCCTGCATGTCCATGGCCGTCATGAACGTCGCCGGCACGAAATAGCACAGAAAGGCGAGGAAGATCGCGGGGAGGGCCACCAGGTGCAGGCGCAGTCGCCGCGCCCATTCGACGTCCAGCCAGGCGACGGCGACGACGGCCGCGATCTGCGGGGTCAGCTTGACGAGAAACATCCACAGCGAGGTGATTTCACGCTCGTACGGGATGAGGAAGCGCACCGCGCCGGCCAGCGCCACCGCCAGGGCTCCTGCCAGGAGCGTCACCCGGTTGTCCCGCCAGAATGAAGAAGTCACCTTGAGTTCCTGTCAGTGCGTCACGATGATCGGTGTGCCGTGGGCGGGGCAGGAGCCGAGCGTGACCGTCTCCGCGCCGTACGGCACGACGTCCACCAGCACGGGCCGGGCGCGGCGCAGCGCCGTGACGGCCGGCGCTCCCCCGGCGGTCCGGCGGGCGTGGAAGCGGCGCCACAGCAGGTGAGTGGTGCCGCAGCCGCTTCCCGGTGCCGCGAAATAGCCGAGGTGCGGGTCGTAGGCGAGGCCGTGTTCGCGTACGGCCTGTCCGGTGTCCATCCGTTCGGCCACGGTCACCGCGATCCCGTCGAGTTCGGGGAGGACCGTGTCCAGGGCCGGCCGTTCGCCCACGAGCGTCGCCCGCCCCGCCCGGGCGGCGAGCCGAAGGGCGGCCGAGTTCAGCTCGCGGCGGCGGGCCTCGTCCACGACCTTCGCGCCCGGTGCGAGGATCACGCCGTACCGGGGACCGGTCCGCCCGAGAGCGCGCCGGTCCAGCACGGCCGGGCGCACCTCCAGCACGGGCGCCCGGCGTGGCGCTCGTGCCTGGGCGAGCGCCTCACGAAGGTCACGCCCGTCGCTGATCCACGGCGGCGGTTCCCGTGAGGGGTCGAACGGCCGCGCGAACGGGCACAGACGGTGCAGCTGGTCCGCCAAAGCCTCGGACGGGGTGGGCTGTGGCTCGTCCAGCGCCCGTCCCGCGGCCACCCACTGGTCGCGGTAGAACGGCACTTTCATGAAGGCGGTCTCCACCACCTTGCGGTAGGCCCGTTCCCAGCGCGCCGCCGGAAACTCAGCCGGCATCGACTCTGATCCGGAGCAGGTCGTCGACGGTGGCGAGCGTCGCGGCGAGTTCGCCGGCGCTGTCGCCGGAGGCCAGCACGTACCCCAGCTTCGCTCGGCACTCGGTGTAGGGCACGACCCGGTCACCGGGCTCGGCGGTGACCACCACGTCGGCCACCTGCGGCAGCGCGCGCACGTCGGCCAGGCCGTCCAGCGCCCGCAGCGTGCCGGCGGAGCCGGCGCGCAGCATGCGGACGGCGGCGTGCCTGACGTGGCTCGGCCGCAGGTCGGGACGCTGCCCGATGGCGAGCTGCACGGCGGCCGTCACGGTGTCCACTCCGTGCATGAGGCCGAGCGCCTCGCCCATGCCGTTGCCGCCGATCCGGGCGCCCATCTCGATCAGTACGATCCCGTCGCCGGTGACGAACAGGTCCAGGTTGACCGGGCCGTCGGTGTGGCCCACCTCGGCGCAGACCAGTTCGAGCTGCCGGGCGACCTCCTCGGTGAGCCGCTGGTCCCGCGGTGCCATGTCGTGCCCGACGGCGACGACGTTGGGCGGCTCCACGACCCGGTCGCTCAGGCCGAGCAGCGCCACCTTGCCGTCCTGGAGGAACGCCTCCCCGCACAGGTCCTGGCCGGTCACCACCTCCTCGGCGATGACGGTCGCCGAGGGCGAGACCGCGGCGGCGGCCCGCGCCGCGTCGCCCAGTTCCGCTGGCGCGGTGCAGATCGTGATGCCGCGCGAGCTGCCCGAGTCGATGGGTTTGACGATGACGGGGAAGCGCAACCGTGCCGCGTCGCGTACGACCTCTCCGGCGGCGCCACTGACGTAGGCGGGCCCGCGCAGGCCGAGCCGCAGGCAGACCTCCCTGAAGTACGCCTTGTCCACCGACGCCCGCAGGGCGGCGGGCGTCAGCGTGCCGGGCAGCCTGAGCCGGGCGGCCACCTCCACCAGCGAGGGGAGGTTGATGTCGGAGCCGGGGGCGAGCACGCCCGCCACGTCGTCACGGCCGTGCAGGGCCGCCGTCACGGCGTCCACGTCCCGGGTGCTGAGGTGGAGGAACTCCCCGGCCTCCCGCACCCCGGGGGCGTCGGCGCGCATGTCGACGCAGATCGTGCCCAGGCCGAGCCGGTGAGCGGCCCGGTAGGAACTGATGGTTCCGTCCGAGCCGCCGAGGATGACGAGCCGCTTCACGGGGTGACCCGCGGCGCGTCCCAGTGGACCCCGCGGCTCTCGATGAACCAGTCCACGGTCCTCGCCATGCCCTCGTCGAGGGGAACCAGCGAACTCGGCTCGATGCCGACCGACAGGAGGGTCTTGGTCTGCGCCGTGACGGCGGTGTCCGGCGTCTCGCCCGGCCGCATCGGCAGGTCGACGATGGGCACGCGCGGGTAGCCGCGGGCCTCGCACAGGTCGATGATGAGCTCGGCGACCTCGCGGATGGTGGCGGACCTGGTGGGGCCGACCTCCACGACGTGGTCCAGGACCACTCCCTCGGCCGCCTTCTCCAGCGAGGCCACGAGCGCCCGTGCCACGTCGCCGACCCAGACCATGTCGGAGATCTGCGTGCCGCCACCGTACAGTTCGACCGGCATCCCGCTCAGCGCGCGGCAGATCACGGCAGGCGTGATCTTCCTGACCTTGCCGGAGGCGAAGGGCGGCGCGGCCTGCTGGCGGGGCCCGTAGGCGTTGACCACCCGTACGTTGTTCACCTTGGTGCCGCGGTGGGCGTTGAACATGCGGACGAAGCGCTCGACCGCCGTCTTCGAGATGGAGTAGCTGTTGTCCATCCAGTGGTTGCCGACGCAGATGTAGACGCCCGGCAGGTCGTACTGGGCGACGGCTTCGAGGAAGTTCAGGCCGCCCATGAGATTGGTCTCGGCCGCCGGCCGGGGATTGGAAATCGTTTCCTGGGTCCCGAGTACGGCAGCCAAATGCACTATCGCGTCGCAGTGCGCCGCGAGTTCCGTCATTGCGATGGCGTCACGTATATCACCTCGCATGACTTCCCATGGAATGTCGGCATTAACATGTCCCCTGTGATCGAACAGGAGCGGAACGTGGCCACGGGATGCGAGTTCTTCGCACACGTAGCGGCCGATGAAGCCGTTGCCGCCCGTCACACCAACCTTCATGCCACCTCTTGAGTGTGAGCGCATCACAACAGATGCCACGTTTTGTCGTTAACGTGCCAGGCGCATCCCACCAGACGAAATATACCGCTATCTTATCCAGCGGTAGTTTGTATCAATGTTGTGATTGTTTCGTCATCAAAGGCCACCGCGTGCACCTGGAAGTACTCGACCCTTGCGAGGATGCCGAGCCGTCGGGCTGGGAGGAATTCCGCCAGGCGGAGGGCCTGTCCGCCATCTGGGCTCATGACGTCATCGCCGCTTCGTCCGCGCATTCGTGGGCGCGACCCCTGCTCACCGTGTTCCGCGACGGCGGGCGGATCGTCGGGGCGGTGGGCGCCGTCTACGCCGGCCTCCCCCTGCCGTCCTCCCGCCGGGTCCCACGGCCGCGCCGCGAGCCGCTCCTGCTCGACGTCCGCCTGCCCGGCCACTCCAACGCCCCGACCTGGCACTTCAGCGACGCCGTGACACCGGGCGAGCGCCGTCGCCTCATGCGGATGTTCGAGCAGGCCGCGCGGCGGCACCTGGGCTGGGGACTCACCGGCGTGCTCTATCGCATGGTGACCGAGCCTCACCTGCCCGCGGTGACCCGTCGGGGCGCGATCGTCAGGCCGTCGCCCGGCTCCACGGTCATGCCGCTGCACTGGACGTCCACGGAGGAGTGGATCGGCTCGCTCAGCAGGAACCGCCGCTCCACCCTGCGCCGCCAGCTCAGGCGGATCACCCAGGCGGACGACCTGGTGGTCTCGGAAGGCGAAGCGCGCACCGACCTCGACCCCGGCGAGCTCGCAGAACTGAACCGCAGGCACACGGCCAGGCTGGCCACCCGCTTCGACCCCCGGGCGCCGCTTCCCGAGGAGTATTTCGCCGCACTCCTGAGCCGCGCGGACGTGAGCGTCCTGTCCTACCACGCCGCTGGACGGCTGCTCGGCTTCGCGATCGTCTACGACCACCATGACTCCCCCGCGTACGGGCCTTGGGCGGCGCTCCAGCCGGAGGAGGGCGGCCGTAAGGACCTGTACTTCGACAGTTACGCCCGGATCGTCGGGCGGGCCGTGCGGCAGGGCGCGAAGCGGCTGCTCGGCGGCAGGGGACGGGTGGATGTGAAGAGGTCGCTGGGATTCGCATACGTGCCCATGAGCGTCGTCGCCGTGCCAAGGTGGGCGATGGGATGATCGCACTCCGGACGCTCGACCCCCGCCACGATCCCGAACCCGCGGGATGGGAGCACCTTCGCACCGCCGGCCGCCAGTGCGTCACGTGGCGCTACGACCTGCTGAAGGCCTACGCCTGGGGCGCGCAGGCACCCGTGCTCCTCACCGTCCTGCACGACGGGGGCACCGCGGTCGGCGCGGTCTCGGCGTCCTTGCGCGGCATCAGACCCCGCAGGGGCTCCTACGCGAGGGGCCGCGACGTCGCCGGAGTCGTGGACGTCCACGCGCCGGGAAACCGGTCGCAGAAGGGCTGGTGGTTCGCCGGCGACCTGGAGCCGGAGCGGCGCAGGGAACTGCTGCGCCGCTACGTGCGCGGGATACGCGAGGAACTCGGTCCGAGCTGGCGCGGCGTCGTGTGGCGCGAGGTGTCGCCGGGCGAGCCCGCGCAGTTGCCCGGGTTGGTCAAGGCCGCGCTGCCGACCGCGCCGCTGGCCCGGCTGGCCACCCCGTGGACGGACATGGAAGCGTGGTACGCCCGGCTCGACCGCGCCCGCAGGGACTCGCTGAAGCGGCGAGCCAGAACCTTCACCGCGGACGCCGGCCTGTCGATCGCCGTCGGCCCGGCGCGCGAGCTGGTCACCGGGGCCGAGGCCGCCGCGTTACGCGCCGAGAACGACCTCAAGCACCGCGCCAGGCTCTTCCCTCAGGCGCCGCTGCCGCTGCCGTACCTCGACGCCCTGGTCGGCGGCGACGAGGTCGTGGCGATCGCCTACCGCGACGGCAGCAGGCTGATCGGTCTCTCCCTGATCCTCGACCACCCCGACTGGCCCATCTGCCTCAGCTGGGGTGCGCTGCCGCCGGAGTCCGGCGGACGCAAGCACCTCTATTTCGACGGCTACGTCCGGATGGTCGAATGGGCCATCGCCTCGGGCAAGACCGGGCTGGTCCTCGGCAAGGGGCAGGCCGAGATCAAGCGATCCCTTGGCGCAGACCTGGTCCCCTCCTCGGCCCTCGCCGTTCCCTTCTGACCTCGTGGACACCATGACCTGCGTGCAGTGCGGCCACCCGCACCCCACCCGCCTGACCCGCTTCGCGCGCCCGGCCCGCTACTCCTGCCGCGCGTGCGGGGCCTTCTACCGGCCCCGCACGGTCTCCGCGCCCGGGCGACCCGACGGGCCCGCACCGGAAGAGGACCCGCTGACGGCGTTCATGCCCGCGCACATGGTCCGATGGGTACGCCGCCACGACCCGGCCACCGACACCCCCGACCGTGCGACCCTCGCCCGCTGGTACAAGGAGTTCGACGCCCTCGTGGCCCGCGCCGCGAGCTCGCCGCAGGCGCGGGCCGTCATCGAGCAGGCCGGCGCGACGGCCCTCGACCGCCTGCCCGCCTTCAACAAAGTGTGCGCCGCGCTGCATGCCACCTGCTACGACTCCCGGCTCGCGACCGCCAGGCTGGCCGGCGACGACTCGCCGTCCGTCATCGAGCGGGTCGCCCACCTGCGCCACTGGCTCGCCACGGCCGGCCGCTCCACCACCTGGCTGGAGGCGCCGCCCGCCCCGCCGCCCGACCGGCGGGCGGTCGAGGAACTGCTCGACCCGCCGACCTCGTTCACCCAGGAACAGGTCGGCGTCTATTTCCGCGCGCTGTTCGGCGTGGACAGAGGTCCGTCCCTTCCAGGCGTACGGGCCCGCTTCGGTGACGACCGCATCCGCCGGGCGCTGCTCGACTACCTCGACGACGGGTCCCGCCCGCTGCGCGAGGTCGTGGCGAGGGAACTGGACGACGGCGCCCCGTGACCACCACCGAGCACCGCATCGGCCCGCGCCGCCTACTCACCCTGCTGGGCGGCCGCGCCACCTTCCGCCTCCTGCTGTACGGCTCCGCCGGCGTGCTCGTGGCCGCGTGGAGCCGCGAGGACTTCAACCGGTACGCCGCCGCCGTCGGCGCGGTGGGCTGGCTGTGCATGGTGGTCCAGTCGGGCCCGGAGAAGGCGGCGCTCACGCTCATCCCGCGGGCCGGGCGCACCCGCCGGCAGATCGCCGGGATGCTGCGCGCGATGGTCACGTACGTACCGTTGCCCTTCACCGCGGCCGCGGCAGCCGCGCTCCTGCTCGCACCGGACGCCACGATCACGATCTATCTGCTGGCCATCGCCTACTACATCGGCCTGGGCTGCGGGATGCTCGGCGTGGCCGTGCACCGGGCGCTCGGCAGCTACACCCGCGACACCGTGCACTTCACTCTGCTCGGCCTCGGCATGATCGGCATGGCCGGGCTGGCGTTCACCGTGCCCATCCCGCCTTCCGTCTATCTGGCGGGACTGCTCGTCCTGGTCAGCGGGCTCAACCTGGCTCTGCTGCGCGGCCTGCCGCGGGCCGGCTCGTGGCGGCGGCCGGTGCGCGACCTCTTGGCCAGGACCGTGGTGCTGATGGGCGCCGCCGACGTCATGAGCAACGCCATGATCGGCACGCTGTTCGTGGAGCTGTCGCTCACGTCGTACGCCGGCCAGAGCGGCGACCTCTACATGATGACCCTCGGATGGGGGTTCGCCGTGTCCGTCGTCTACACGCTCCAGCGCATCTACCAGCCCCGGCTGGTCCTGCGGATGGGCTCGGACGACGCGACCGGGATACGGCTGCTCGTCCGGCGGGCCGCGCTGCTGTCGACCTGGGCCGGCGCCCTCTGGCTCGCGCTCGCGGGAGCGGCCCTGGCGGGCGGGCTGGCCGGGACCGGCTCCCTGGTCGCGCTGGGTGTGCTGCTGGCGTCGTTGCTGCCCGTCAACACGCTGGCCAGTGCCGGGATGTTCGTGCTGGAGAACAGCGGCCGGGCGGGGCTGCGCGACAGTGCCAGGGCGGTCGTGCTCGCCTGGGCCGCGACCACGGCGCTGGGCGCGCTCGTGGTGCCGTTAGCCGGGGCGGCAGGGGCGGTGTACGCCCTCGGCGCGCAGGGATTCGTGCTGGGACTCGTCCTGAGGAGGCGGATGTGACGACGGGACTGACCGTACTGGTGCCCTGCTACAACGAGGGGGCGCAGGTCGAGGTCGCCCACGCCGAGCTGGTGGAGGCGCTGAAGGAGCTCGGCGAGATACAGATCCTCTTCGTCGACGACGGCAGCGCCGACGACTCGCTCGCCAGGATCCGCCGCCTGGCCGAGACGGACCCGCGGGTGGCGTACGTGTCCTTCACCCGCAACTTCGGCCTGGACGCCGTCATGGCGGCCGGGGTGCGCTACGCGGCCCACCCCTGGACCGTCCAGTGCGACGCCGACCTCCAGGTGCCGCCCTCGGAGATCCTGACACTGCTCGGCAAGGCAGCCGAGGGCTACGACGTGGTGTTCGGCCGGCGGCTCGGCCGGCGCGACCCGCTGATCCGCAGAGCCGGCTCGGCGATCATGCACTGGGCCGCCCGCAGGGTCTTCGGCATCGACATGCCGCGGGGCGCGTCGACCTTCCGGCTCATGCGCACCGGCGTGGCCCGCACCATCATGGACCTGCGCCTGCCGTGGTTCATCCCGGCGGTCCCCCTCGTGGGCGCCCGCTATGCGGTCACCCCGGTCTCCCACCGGGCACGCACGGCCGGCCGCTCCAAGCTCCGCCCCGTCAAGCTCGCCGGGCACGCCCTGGAGCTGTTCTTCGGTTTCTCGTTGCGGCCGCTCACCGCGCTCTACGCGGGCGGCGCTCTGGCCGCCGCGCTGGCCGTGCTGCTCGCGCCGGTGGCGGACTCCCCTGTGGCCGGGGCGGCCCACCTGCTGCTCACCGGCGCGAGTCTCGCGGCGCTGGCGCTGGTGGCCAGATATGTGCACCGGCTGCTGCACGAGACGTCGCCGCTGCGGCGCTACTACGTCAGGGAGTCGAACCTGGCGCTGGCCCCGGAGGACACGTTGACCGGCGGTCTGCCCTGCCCGCCCTCTCCGGGCCGGTTTTGACCTCCCGCACGGCGGCTCGGCGGCGCCCACTCAGGACCCCATGTGGGACTCGAACCACTGCAGCATCGGTTGCGGGCGCCTCTGGAACTCCAGGTAGCCGTCGAAGCGGCGGTCGGTGCCGCGGATCCACTGGAGTTTCTTGTCGGCGACCGGAATGTTGTCGAACATCGTCTGTACGTCGCTCGGATCGGTCAGCGTGTCGTCGTGCACCTGGTAGAGGAGGGTCGGGACCCGGACCCCCTTGGCCCACTGCTGTGGCTGCCGCTGCGCGAAGGGAATGCCGGTGCGCAGCACCACCAGCCTTTCCAGCTCGTCGATGCGGTCGGCCGGCACGCCCGCCATGACCAGCCGCCGGGCCATGATGACCTCCATGGTGACCGGTTGCGGCCCCACCAGGCAGCGCACGCCGTCGAACGCCCGCGGGTCGCTGCTCATCGCGTGAAACGTGGAGCTGCAGCCCAGGCAGCGGCTGAACAGGCCGATCCGCATGTTCCGCGTGTCCCGCCGCCGGCGTGCGTACCGCAGCGAGCCCAGGACGTCACGCGACTCGAAGATCCCGCTGGAGGCGATGCCGCCGTTGGCGGCCCCGCTGAGGCCGTAGTTGCGCAGGTCGTAGGCGAGCACGTTGTACCCGGCGTCGTGAAGGATCTTGTAGTCGGGTACGAGGTCCACCTCCATGTCGTTGCCGCTGGAACTCCAGATCGACTTCCACGGTTCCAGATGGCCGGGCAGGCCGGCCCGGCTGAATCCCATCGGGTGATTGGCGATGATCAGCTTGCTGGATCCCCGGGCAGGGATGAACCAGCCCTCGATGGGCACGCCGTCAACCGCCTGGAAGGTGACGTCCTCGTAGTCGAGGCCCTGCTCCTCCGGCGAATGCATGATCGGCGAGCGGAGCTGCTGACCGAACGCGTCGGCCATCTGCTGCAGGATCTGGTCCTCGTCGGGAGCCGTCGACGCGGACCTCGCCATACCCGTCAGAAGCGGGACGGCTGACAGTCCGGCCACCGTTCCCAGCACAGCGCGGCGAGTTGCTTCAGGCATGTGGCTCTCCATCTTCTCGTACGGCAGGGCCCCGTTCGTGGTGATCCCATCGTCGGAAGGCCGGCGCGCGGAGTCCAAAGCTTGTGTGGCATCGTCATACGCCTGAGGCATCACCCGACGTCAACCAGAGGGCTATGCTGCAGACATGGCCGAGTCGGCGCCGGATCTGGATCTGCGGTCAGTGCGCTATTTCACGGTCGTCGCCGAGCACCGGCACTTCGGCAGGGCCGCCGAAGCCCTGCACATCACCCAGCCCTCGCTGAGCCGTCAGATCCGCGGCCTTGAGCGGCGGCTCGGCGTTCCCCTGCTGGACCGCACCCCGCACGGCACCCGGTTGACCGAGGCGGGCGAGGTGTTCCTGCCCCGTGCCAGGGCGTTGCTGCGATCATCGGCCCAGGCGGTGGCCGCCACCCGCGCCGCGGCCCGCCCCAGCAGGATCGCGGTCGGGCACACCCTGCACGTGCCGGTCATGCCCGCGGTGCGCGACCTCCGTCATCGGCATCCCGACGCCGAGGTGCGCGTGGTGCAGCTGGCCTGGAACGAACCGCGTGCCGCGCTGCTCGATCGCCGGGTGGACGTGGTGGTGTGCCGGCTGCCGCTCCGCGATGACGGGCTCGACGTGACGGTTCTCTACGACGAGCCGCGGGTCCTTCTCGTCTCCCGCGACCACCACCTGGCCGGCAAGGAGCGGGTGACCCTCGACGACATCGGTGACGAGGTCCTGCCGCGCCTGCCCGACAGGACCTGGAACGCCTACTGGCGGATCGACCCGCGACCGGACGGCGGTTCCGCGCCGGACGGCCCGCTCGTCGAGGCGCCTGAGGAGAAGTTCGAGATCGTCGCGGCGGGTCAGGCCGTGGTCATCGTCTCGGCCGGCCTGCGCGCGGAGACCCTTCACCCCGGCCTCACCAGCATCCCCTTGGAGGGGGTGCAGCCGGGCCAGGTCGTCCTCGCCACCCGGGCAGGCGATGACAACCCCCTGCTCGCGCCCTTCATCGAGGCCGCCATGAATCGGCTCACAGGCGATTAGCCGGGGTCACTCCCACTCGATGGTGCCGGGGGGCTTGCTGGTCACGTCGAGGACCACGCGGTTGACCTCGCGGACCTCGTTGGTGATCCGCGTCGAGATGCGGGACAGCACGTCGAACGGCACCCTCGCCCAGTCGGCCGTCATCGCGTCCTCCGACGTCACAGGACGCAGCACCACCGGATGCCCGTAGGTGCGCCCGTCGCCCTGCACCCCCACCGAGCGCACGTCGGCCAGCAGCACCACCGGGCACTGCCAGATCTGCCGGTCGAGGCCGGCCCTGGACAGCTCTTCGCGGGCGATCGCGTCGGCCTCTCGCAGCAGCTCCAGGCGCTCGCGCGTCACCTCACCGACGATGCGGATGCCCAGGCCGGGGCCGGGGAACGGCTGGCGCCAGACCATGGCGGCGGGCAGCCCGAGCTCCTCGCCGGCGCGGCGGACCTCGTCCTTGAACAGCGCCCGCAGCGGCTCGACCAGCGTGAAGCGCAGGTCGTCAGGCAGGCCGCCGACGTTGTGGTGGGACTTGATGTTGGCGGTGCCGGTGCCGCCGCCCGACTCGACCACGTCGGGGTAGAGCGTGCCCTGGACGAGGAACTCGACGGGCTTGTCGGCCATGATGGCGCGCTGTTCGTCCTCGAAGACGCGGATGAACTCGCGGCCGATGATCTTGCGCTTCTCCTCTGGGTCGGTGACGCCCTCCAGCGCCTTGATGAAGCGGTCGGCGGCGTCGACCACGCGCAGCTTGACGCCCGTGACGGCCACGAAGTCGCGCTCGACCTGCTCGGCCTCGCCCTTGCGCAGCAGGCCGTGGTCGACGAAGACGCAGGTCAGCCGGTCGCCGATGGCGCGCTGCACGATGGCAGCGGCCACCGCGGAGTCGACGCCGCCCGACAGCGCGCAGATCGCGTGGCCGTCGCCGACCTGGCGGCGCACGGCCTCGACGGAGTCTTCGACGATGTTGAGCATGGTCCACGACGGGCGGCAGCCGACCGCCTCGAGGAAGTGCCTGAGCACCGCCTGCCCGTGCTCGGAGTGGAGCACCTCCGGGTGGAACTGCACGCCGTAGAGGCCACGATCGGGGTGCTCGAAGGCGGCGACCGGAGTCTGGCCGGTCGAGGCGGTCACCGTGAACCCCTCGGGGGCGGCGGCCACGCTGTCGCCGTGGGACATCCAGACCGTCTGGGCGCTCGGCAGGCCCGCGAAGATGACCCCCTCGTGGAGCACGTCGAGCGCGGTGCCGCCGTATTCGGCGACGCCGGTGCGGGCCACCTCGCCGCCCAGCGCCTGCGCCATCGCCTGGAAGCCGTAGCAGATGCCGAACGTCGGAACGCCCGTCGAGAACAGCCCGCGCGGCACGGGCGGCGCGCCGTCGGCGTAGACCGAGGAGGGGCCTCCTGACAGGATGATCGCCTTCGGATTTTTCGCCATCATCTCCTCGACGGGCATCGACGAGGGGACGATCTCTGAGTAGACGTGGCACTCGCGCACCCGCCTGGCGATGAGCTGCGCATACTGCGCGCCGAAGTCGACCACCAAGACCGTGTCGAATTCAGACACTGAAGACCCTCCAGAAGGCGGAACGCGGTAAGCACAGTCTATCGGCCTTGTGCGTTACGCCTGGCCTGGCTCCGGCTCTCGTGCTAACACAGGAGAATGGATCTTGTCTGGCCGGCGACGACGTGGGCTTTGTGGGTCGCCACCCTGGCCGCCGCCTTCAAGGTGTCCGGTCGCGACAGGACCCCGCAGCGGGAGCCGCGCCATCCGGCGCCCGCCCCCGTGGCGGAGCTCTTACGCGGCATGCGGGTGCAGGACGTGTTCCATTCGGCGCTGTTCGAGCTGGCCGGGCGCGGATGGGCCATCGTGGAGGGCGACCGGCTGTCGCTCGCGCCGCGCCGGGAGGAGCCGCTGCTGCCGTACGAGCGGTGGGTGCTCGACCAGGTGGGCGCCAGGATGGGCGGGGCCCCGCGGGCACCGGTGATCGCGCTCATGCCCGACGGTCAGGTGCTCGACCGCGAGTTCCTTCCCCTGGTCCGGCAGCGCGCGATCGACCTCGGGCTGGCGCGGCGGCGCTGGTCGAGCATGCTCGTTCCGGTGCTGCTGGCCTGCGCCCTGGTGGTCCCGTGGTTCGCCACCGTGGCCGCGGCCGGCCTGTCGTGGCCGGGGATGATCGCGACGATGGTGTCGTTCGTGGCCGGGTCAGGGCTGCTCCTGGCGGGCCGCGGGTTCCTGCTGACCCCGGCGGGGCGCGAGGTCGCCGGGCCGGGGCAGGTGGAGGTGAACCCGCAGCAGGAGTGGATCTTCACGGGCAGCGGCTGGCACGGCGTGGAGATCGTGCCCGCGGCCACCATCGCGCAGGGCGGCAAGCGGCAGGAGATCGGCGGCCACGTCGTCAAGCGCTGGATCGAGGTCCACGGAGACAGCGAGAACTCCTACCACATCGCGGTGCACGACGGCAGCTCGGAGAAGGCCGTCGCGTTCCGCGTCAAGCAGGGCGTCTACCAGGACGTGCTGCCGGGCGACTCCGTACGCCTGCTGGTCAGGCCACGCAGCGGCGCGGTGGTGCGGTTGCTGGCCCACGAACGTCAGTGGTGAGGCGGCAACCGCCCGGCGAACAGCGCCTCGGTCCGCCGGCGCAGCCGCGCGGCGTGCTCCGGGCCGGTCAGCAGCAGGAATGTCTCCTCGCGGATGGCCTCCACCACCAGGCCGGCGACCTCGGACGGCTCCATGCCGTGCTCCGTCGCACTGCTCACCGCCTCCTGCGCGGCCACCTCGTCGGGGCCGGGCGTGGTGGCCAGGCTCGGAGGGCGTAGCCGCCCGGAGTCGGCGATGCGCGTCCTGACCGCGCCCGGGCAGAGCGCGGTCACGCGGAGCTTGGACCCCTCGGCGGCCAGGTCGTGGGCCAGCGCCTCGGAGGCGGCCAGCGCGGCGTGTTTGCTGACGGAGTAGCCGCCCGACCCCGGCGAGGTGAACAGCCCCGCCGTGGAGACCGTGTTGACGATGTGTCCCTCGGTGTCCTGCTCGATCATGCGCGGCACGAACTCGCGGATGCCGTGCAGCACGCCCCACAGGTTGACGCCCAGCAGCCAGGCGAGGTCCTCCTCGCCGCGGGTCCACAGGCGGCCGCCCTGGTAGACGCCCGCGTTGTTGCACAACACGTGTACGGTCCGCAGCTCCCCGAAACACCGGTCGGCCAGATGGCGTACGGAGGACGCGTCGGACACGTCGGTGATCTGCGTGAGCACCCTGGAGTCGCCCGCCTGCGCGGCCGTCTCCGCGAGCGGGCCGTGGTCGACGTCGGCGAGCATCAGCGTCATGCCCTCGGCCGCGAACCTGAGGGCCAGCGCCCGCCCGATGCCGCTGCCCGCGCCCGTGATCACGGCGACCTTGCCGGAGAGCTCGCGCACGGACAGACCTCCTCAGCGACCGGCTCTGCAGGGTGCTCCGGATCACCAGACGCTACAGGATGCCCGCGATCAAGCCCAGAGGCGGCGAACCGAGATCGAGCAGGGCCTTGTGGAACCGTTGCAGGGTGAAGCCGGCGCCCCACTGCTCGCGGGCGCGCTCGCGCAGGTCGCGGATGAGCAGCTTGCCGTAGGTGTAGCGGCCGTACGTCGGGTCGAACGACGCCCGCTCGGCCTCGGCCGTCGCAGCGGGGCCGGCCAGGTGGGTGTCCGACACGAACCGCCCTGCGGCCTGCTCGACCGTCATCTGGCCGGTGTGCACGCCGATCGCGCAGGCCAGCCGGGTGACGCGGATCAGCGCCTCCAGCCAGACGCCGATCTCGAAGCGGGGGTCGCCGGCCTCGAAGCCCTCCTCGACGCAGAGCTCCTCGGCGTAGTGGGCCCAGCCCTCGATGAACGCGTCCGACTGCAGCAGCCTGCGCACCTGCGACGGCGCCCGCCGCAGCGCCCTCCCGTGCGAGAAGTGGCCGGGGGCGACCTCGTGCACGTTGATCGCGGGCAGCGTGGTGCGGCTGAAGACCTCCAGCCACTCCTCCTGGTCCTGCCGCGGCCAGCTCGGGTCGGGCGGGGTGACGTGGTACCAGGACGGGCCCTCGGGCTCGCCTGGCGCGTTCCACGACATCATGGCCATACCCCAGCGGCGCGACTCGGGCGCGGGCCCCACCAGGCACTCGCCGTCGTGGTAGGGCACGAGGTTCTTCTCGCGGGTGAACGCGATGGCCTTCTCCGTGCCGATCCTGGCCGCCTCGATCACGCCGTCGGCGTCGGGGTGGTCCTTGACCAGCTCGCGTACGACGTCGAGCGGCGCACTGCCGCGCTCGCCCAGCTTGGCGCAGGACTCGGTGAGCAGCTCCATGAGGCGGTCGCGCTCGGCGTCGGCCCGCTCCGCCAGCCTGCCGAGGTCGACGGGCAGCCCGTCCGCCGTGCCCATCAGCCTGCGGAGGGCCGGGCCGCCGAGCGCCGCGTCGGGGTCGCCCTCGTCCGCCGCGTGCTGGAGGTGGGCGACGAGCCGGCCGTGCGCCCGCAGCGCGGTCTCGTCCGTGACGCCGGCGGCCAGGCCTTTGGCGGTGTTCACCAGGGATTTCGCGACGGGGGCCGGGATCCGGTCGAGCGCCTCGATCGCGTTGTCCACGGCGTCCGGCCAGAGCGCGAGGTGGGCCGCCCTGGCCGCGGCGCGCTCGGCCTCCGGGGCGTAGTCGCGGTCGTAGCAGGCGAGGTCGAGGTTGGACAGGTGGACCAGGGGGTTGCTGCGGTGCAGGGCCAGCTCGCCGAACTGGGTGCGCAGCCGTTCCTCGAACACCTTTACATGCCGGGCGTCGTGCGGGTCGGCGGGCGCGGCTGCCTCGCCGAGCCGGTCGAGTCCCGCGCGTACGCCGTCGGGCGACAGGTCCTGGATCCGGCCGTCGTACTCGTGCCTGCCGCCGCTCTCGCGCGCCTGGGGGACGATCAGGTCGGCGACGGCACGCAGTCTGGGGTCAAGATCGGTCATGCTGCCGACGCTAGCGCAGGCACTTCGCGGACTATAAGGGCGCGCGTCCCAAGAGACCGAAATGCGAAACTGGTCCGTATGGCCCTCCAGATCACGACGCTCGCCGAGCGTCCGGAGTTCGCGTCGACGTTGTGGGACATGGACCATACGTGGCGGGAGTTCATGCTCAACGACCCGATCGCCGACCTGTTCTACCCGGTCGCCACCACCACCTACGCCGACTGCGCGCTCGTCGCCGACGACGACGCCGAGCCCGGCCGGCTGGTGGCGCGGGCGTTCATGATCCCGTACGTCGCCGGCGGCTCCGAGCTGCCCGACGACGGCTGGGACGGCGTGATCCGGTCGGGCCGGCTGGCCCGCGAACGCGGCGACCGCCCCGACGCCGTCTCCGCCCTGGAGATCACCGTGCGGCGCGACCTGCAGGGCACGGGGCTCAGCTCGAAGATGCTGGCGGCGATGCGCCACCACGCCGCCGGCCAGGGCTTCGCCGAACTCGTCGCACCGGTCAGACCCAACCTCAAGCACCACGAGTCCCACACCCCCATGAGCGAGTACGCCTTCCGCACCCGCCCCGACGGCCTCCCCCATGACGCCTGGCTGCGGGTGCACGTACGGGCCGGCGGGAAGATCGTCAAGGTGGCGCCGCGGTCGATGGTGATCGCGGGCACGCTCGCGGAGTGGCGGAAATGGACCGGCCTGCCCTTCGACCGTACGGGCGACGTCGAGGTGCCGGGGGCGCTCACTCCCGTGCACTGCGACGTCGAGCACGACCACGCCGTCTACGTGGAGCCGAACGTCTGGGTGAGCCATCCGCTGACCTGACCCGGCTCGTCAGGGCGCCCGGCCGCCGACCCGGTGGAGAGCACGAGCGGCGCGGAGGCCAGGAAGGCGCGGCCGGCGTACCGTCACCTACCCTCGGGCCAGCCCGTTGATGATCCGCCACATCGAGCGATGGCAGAGCGCGCGGAAGGCGTCCTCGTCCATCCCTATCCTGCCGTTCAGGTACTGCTGCACCAGGCCCTGCGCGCACGACGTGACGGCCAGCGTGACCTCCAGCACGTCGTCCTCGCGCAGCAGCCCCGAGCGCATGCCCTCCTCGACGAGCTCCGTGAGCACGGTGAACGGTGGCCCCTGCCCGCCCCGGAAGTCCTCGGGGAAGCGGCGCGCACCCGTCCACGCGTCGAGGATCAGGAACTGGAACAGGTGCCGGTTGCCGAGCGCGAAGTCGAGGAAGTCGTCGAGCGCCGCCGAGATGCGTTCCGCCAGTTCCCCCGAAGGGGAGCGCCGCCGCCACTGCGCGGCCAGCTCGCTCGCGCTCCGGTTGGCGACGGCCCGCAGCAGCGCCTCCCGGTTGGGATAGTGCCGGTAGATCGCCATGGCGGTGATGCCCACGGCGTCGCCGACGCGCCGCATGCTGACCGCGGCGGCGCCCTCGTCGACGAGGATGCGCTGCGCGACGGTCACGATGCGCTCGGCCGTACCCGGATCTGTCACGTATACAACGTATACCGAGCGCCAGGACGGTACGTGCCGAGATGAGGAAGATTCGGTATCGCTACTGACAGGTAGTTTTTGCCGATGCGCGGCATGGGGACACAATCCTTCCATGGCACCCATCTCGCCGCTACGACCCGGAGACCCGCCACTGCTGGGCGGCCTGGAACTGGCCGGCCGGCTGGGCGAGGGCGGCCAGGGCGTCGTCTACCTCGCCCACGAACCGTCGGGCACCCGCGTGGCCGTCAAGTGGATGCGTTCCGACCTGGCGGGCGACCAGGTGAGCGTCGAGCGGTTCCTGCGCGAGGTCCAGGTGGCCCAGCAGGTCGCGCCGTTCTGCACCGCCGCCGTGCTCGGCACCGGCGTCGAGCAGCACCGCCCCTACATCGTCAGCGAGTACATCGAAGGGCCCTCGTTACACCAGGTCGTGACGGAGCAGGGACCGAGATCGGGGTCCGTCCTGCATCGGCTGGCCATCGGCACCGCCACCGCCCTGGCCGCCATCCACCAGGCCGGCATCGTGCACCGCGACTTCAAGCCGGCCAATGTGATCATCGGCGCCGACGGGCCCAGGGTGATCGACTTCGGCATCGCGCGGGCGCTCAACACCACGTCGACGATCAGCGGCACTGTCGTGGGCACGCCCGCGTACATGGCGCCCGAGCAGATCATGGGCCACACCGTCGGGCCGGCCGCCGACCTGTTCTCGTGGGCCAGCTCGATGGTCTTCGCCGCCTCGGGCCGGGCTCCGTTCGGCAGCGACACGATGCCCGCGGTGATCAACCGTGTGCTCAACCAGAACCCCGACCTCGGCATGCTCGACGACCAGCTGCGCGACGTGGTGATCGCGTGCCTGGCCAAGGACCCCGCGCAGCGGCCCACCGCCGAGCAGGTCATCATGCGGCTGCTGCAACGCCCCGCGCCCAACGCCGGCATCCTCGCCGAGGCCGCCGCCGAGGCCGCGCCGCAGGCGCCGTTCGGGCGGCACCCGGCACCGCCCTCGGGGCCGGGTTACGCGGCGCCGCCCGGCCCGCACACCCCCACGATCCAGCCGCCCCCGCCGAAGCCCTGGCCGCCGCCGGCGCGGCACGGGCAGACCACCCACCAGCAGCACGCCCCTGCTCCGCGACGCGGGAACAGGACCCCGCTGATCGTCGGCGTCACAGTGACGATCGCCCTGCTGATGCTCGCCGGCGTGGTCGTGACCATCCAGGTCAACCAGGCCTCCGTCGCCGAACCGTCCCGCACCGGAACGTCCGAGCCGTCGCGGGCCACCGCGAAGCGCGACCCCACCACACGGGCCGGCGTGCCGCCCACCGGCAGTCGGACCCGGCTCCCCGGCGGCGAGATCCACCTGTACGAGCACCCCGACGACGCCGTCTTCCTGACCTCCTACGAGATCGAGGACGAGAAGAAGGACGAGTGGATCGACTACGCCAGGGCCTCCCTGCACGGCTCGTTCAGGAAGTACGCCGCCAACTGGGAGTCGGTGGTCTCGCCCGACGGCCGCTACCTCGCCCACCGCGGCAGGAGCTACAGCTCCGACGACCACGACTTCATCGTCATCACCGACCGGGGCTCCGGGGAGCGCACCACGATCAAGACCGTGAAGGACCCGCTGATCAGCACCATCAGGGCCTGGTCGAAAGACGGTGAACGCATCCTGCTGAACACCGAGAAGAAGAACGGCGACGACTGGATCAACCTGGGCTTCACCATCATCGACGTGGCCGCGGAGAAGGCCACCACCGTCGACGTGGCCGACACCTCGATCCGCGAGACCTCCTTCGGCTTCGACGGCGCCGACGAGGGCACCGTCAACGTCTATGGCGACGAGAAGAACCGGGGCCTGCGCTTCTTCGACGCCGCTGGCAAGGCCACCCGTTCGTTCCCCGGCGTCGGCACGATGCCGTCGGGCACGCAGGACATCTTCTCGCCCTCGGGCAGGACGTTCGTCACCAACTGCCCCAACGGCGGCGACGGCGACCACTGCATCTGGGACTCCGAGTCGGGTGAGCGCCTGCGCAAGTTCTCCTCCGACTGTGACAAGGTGCTCGGCTTCTACGACGAGAAGCACCTTTACTGCTGGGAGCAGGACAACGCCGACAACGACGAGGTCCAGGTGATCGACTTCAGCGGGAAACTGCTGCGCAAGCTGCTGGAAGTGCCCGACGGCCTCAACGTCAGCCCGGCGTTCACCATCAATCCGGACCGAGTTTCCTGAACCATCCCGCCCGCTGAGCCGTGATGGAGGGCATGAAGACGCTGATCCGCACGGCCGTGACCGCCACGGCGCTGGCGAGCGTGGCGGCCGCCTGCGCCTCCGCGCCGGAGGGGACGCCGCCCAGCAGGACGAGCCTCGGCGACGTCCGGCTGGTGGCCTACTCCGGATGTGACGACCTGCTGGCGGGGCTGCGCGAGAAGGCCGTCCGGAACGTCGGCCCGTACGGCTTCGGCAACGCCATGCCCATGACCGCCAGGGCGGAGGCCAAGGCCGAGCCGGCCGCCACCTCCGAACACTCCACGACCAACGTGCACGAGGCGGGGGTGGACGAGCCCGACCTGGTCAAGACCGACGGCGACCGGGTCGTCACGGTCACGGACGGCACGCTGCGGATCATCGACGCCGCCACGAGGAAGGTCACCGAGTCGCTCGACCTGACCGACGGCGACGGACCCGGGATCCCCTCCGACCTGCTGATCTCCGACGACCGGGCGCTGGTCATGCTGCGCGGCGGCGCCGCCCACCGCTCGTTCGGGCCGGTGCGTGACACGCGGTACGTGCTGGTCGACCTGGCCGGCGAGCCCAAGGTGCTGAGCACCATTGAGCCGCAGGGCACGTACGCCGACGCGAGGATGGTCGGCTCGACGGTCAGACTGGTCACCCGCAGCCGGCCGGACATCACGTTCCCCCAGGTCAGGTCGGTCCTCCCGGACGCCGAACGGATCAAGCGCAACCAGGAGGTCATACGCGAGGCGCCGGCCGAGGCCTGGCTGCCCCAGATCAAGATCACCGACGCGTCGGGGTCGGTGAGGAAGACCTCGGTCGCGTGCGAGCGGATCAGCCACCCCGCCGACTACACCGGCACCTCGATGCTGACCGTGCACACCATCGACCTGGCCCGGGGCGTCACCGCCGCGGGCACCGACCCGATCGCCCTGGCGGCCGACGGCGACATCGTGTACGGCACGGGCGGCAGCCTCTACGTGGCCAGCAACCCGCAATGGTGGGGCATGCCGTTCCGCCCGCTGCCGGTCGCCCCCACCACCAGACCGGGCACGCCCACCGGCTCACCGAGCGGCACCGCCTCGCCGGACACCCCCACGAGCCCGTCCGGCGACACCACCGCACCCGACGCCCCCACGAGCCCGTCCGGCGACACCACCCCTCCGGCTGTCTCTTATACACACCTCTGTCTCTTATACACAGCTGACGCTGCCGAT